>NZ_JBQGCX010000407.1:0-3641 GCF_052038725.1 Actinosynnema sp. | reverse complement strand
GACCCGCTGATGGCGACCCTCATCGGGGTGCCGGGGTGGGACGACCGGCTGCCCGACCCGCGCGCCGAGGCCGAGGCCGGGGCCGCGCGCCGGGCGGCCGAGCGGGCCGCCCGCGCCGCCGAGGGCGACGACGACCCGATCACCAGGGCCGTCGTCGCCCAGCAGGCCGCGGGCACGGTCGCCAAGCTCGGGGCGCGCCTGGTCGAGCACACCCACGCCGAGGGCTTCAACGCCCCCGTGCCGCTGCTGCTCACCTCGCTGTCCATGGTCAGACCCGCGTCGGGCCAGGGCGAGCTGGACTACCTGGCCCGCCTGCGCGCCGTCCCCGGCGACCTGGAGGCGCTGGCCACCCGCCAGCTCGACTCCGACCGCCGCCCGCTCGCCCACCTCGTCGACGCCGCCGTCACCCGGCTCGACCGCCACCTCGCCGACCCCTCCGGCCCGCTGCGCGTCCCGCCGCTGTCCGCCGGGCCCGCCGCCGAGCGCGAGCGCCTGATCACCGAGCTGGTCGACCCCGCCCTCGCCCGGTACCGGGACGTGCTGCGCGAGCGCGTGGCCCCGCGCGGCCGGAGCGCCGACGAGCCCGGCCAGTGCTGGCTGGCCGACGGCGAGCGGCACTACGCCGGGCTCGTCGCCGCCTACACCACCACCGAGCGCACCGCCCGCGAGCTGCACGAGGTCGGCCTCGGGCTGGTGGCCGAGCTGGACCGCGAGTACGAGGAGATCGGCGCGCGCGTCTTCGGGCCGCTGCCGGGGGCCGACGCGCGCGAGCGGGCCGCCGGGGTCAGGGCCAGGCTGCTCGCCGACCCGGAGCTGCGCTGGACCGACGGCGCGCAGATGGTCGAGCTGGCCCGGCGGGTCCTCGCGCGCGCCGAGCTGGCGGCGGGGGACTGGTTCGGGTCCGTGCCCGCCAAGCGCTGCGCGGTCGCCACCGTGCCCGACGACGAGGCCCCCAACGCGCCGCTGGCCTACTACGTCGACCCGGCCGTGGACGGCAGCAGGCCGGGCACGTACTTCGTCAACACCCACCGGGCGGCCGAGCGGAACCGGGTCAGCGCCGAGGCGGTCGCGTTCCACGAGGGGGTGCCGGGGCACCACTTCCAGATCTCCCTGGCCCAGGAGCTGACCGACCTGCCGCCGCTGCGCCGGTTCGCCGCGTTCGAGGCCTACCTGGAGGGGTGGGGGCTGTACGCGGAGCGGCTGGCCGACGAGATGGGGCTCTACAGCGGCGACCTGGCCCGGTTGGGGATGCTCAGCGCGGACTCGCTGCGCGCCGCCAGGCTCGTGGTCGACACCGGGATGCACGCGCTCGGGTGGACGCGGGAGCGGGCCGTCGAGTACCTGCGGGCGAGCACGGCCGCGCCGGAGGCGGACGTCCAGGCCGAGGTGGACCGGTACATCGAGGCGCCCGCGCAGGCGCTGTCGTACATGGTGGGGCGGCTGGAGATCCAGCGCCTGCGCGGGGTGGCGAGCGACCGGCTCGGGGCCGCGTTCGACATCAGGGCGTTCCACGACCTGGTGCTGCGCGGCGGCCCGCTGCCGCTGGGCGTGCTGGCCGACGTGGTCGACCGGTGGTGCGGGTCAGCCTGAGCCCGGCTCGTTCCGGTCGGCGCTCCGGCCGCCCTGGTCGGCGAGCACCGAGTGCCGCTTGCCGTAGGCGTAGTAGACGACCAGGCCGATGGCGAACCACACCGCGAACCGCAGCCACGTCTCCGGGGCCAGGAAGGTGATCAGCCACAGCGAGAACACCACGCCGACCACCGGCACCACCGGCATCCCCGGCGTGCGGAACGTGCGCGGCAGGTCCGGCCTGCGGTAGCGCAGCACGATCACCGCGACGCACACCACCACGAACGCCAGCAGGATGCCGATGTTTGTCAGCTCGGCGGCCTCGGCGATCGGCAGGAACCCGGCGATCACGGCGGACGCCGCGCCCAGCACCCAGGTGGTGCGGGTGGGGACGTGCTTGGTCGGGTGGGTCTTGGCGAACCAGCGGGGCAGCAGCCCGTCGCGGCTCATCGAGTAGCCGACGCGGGCCGCGCCCATGAGGAACGTGAACAGCACCGTGGTGATGCCCAGGACCGCGCCGACGGAGATGACGATGCCCAGCGCGGGCAGGCCGACGTCGGCGAAGGCGGTGGCGAAGGCGCTCTCGGTGTCCACCTGCGAGTACGGGACCATGCCGGTCAGCACCAGGCAGGCCAGCGCGTACAGCACCATCGAGATGGCCAGGGAGTACAGGATCGCCTTGGGCATGTGCTTGCGCGAGTCGGTGGACTCCTCGGCGGCCGTGCTCATCGCGTCGTAGCCGAAGACGGCGAAGAACACCGTGGCCGCGCCGGTCAGCGCGCCGGAGATCCCGAACGGGAAGAACGGGTTGTAGTTGGCGGTGTCGATGTGGAACGCGCCCACCACCACGACCAGCAGGACCACCGCGACCTTCAGGTAGACGAGGGTGGTCTCGAAGCGGGCGGCGTTCTTCATGCCCTGGTTGAGCACGAACGCGATCAGCAGGCACAGCAGGGCGGCGAACAGGTTCACCTTGTAGCTGCCGGGGGCGGCGTCGCCGGACTCGGTGCCGGGCGCGCCGAGCATCCACTCCGGCAGGTGCAGCCCGAGGAGGCTCAGGAGCTCGTTGAAGTAGCCGGAGATGCCGATCGCGACCACCGCCACGATCGCGGTGTACTCCAGCAGCAGGTCCCAGCCGATGAACCAGCCGACGATCTCCCCGAGCACGGCGTAGCCGTAGGTGTAGGCCGAGCCGGCCTGCGGGATGAGGCCGGCGAACTCGGCGTAGGAGAACGCGGCGGCGGCGCTGGCGATGCCCGCGACGAGGAACGAGATGAGCACGGCGGGTCCCGCGGTCTTGTTGGCGACCGCGCCCGCGAGCGAGAAGATCCCGGCGCCGATGATGCCGCCGACGCCGATGGCGGTGAGCTGCCAGAGACCGAGCGTCCTGGTGAGCCCGCCGCCCTGGTGCGGGCTGTCGCCCTCCAGGACGGGCTTGCGCCGGAAGACGCCCCGCCCCTGTCCGAACCCGCTGTGCGCAGACATCCGCCCGCTCCCTCGTGTTGATCGACCGTGCAGTGGCGGCCGAAGCTACGCGGATCTCGCGGCGGTGAGGACACGCTGGGGCAACGCGGGCCCGCCCGGTCCCGGCCCGGTTCGGGGAGCCGCAGGGAGCGGTGGGGGGTTTGTGGCGAGGTGGGCGGATCAGGGGGGTGCGGGGTCGCGCGGGCGGCGCCCGCCGACCGCTGGCAGTGGCCGCCCGCGCCGTGGCAGAGTGCCCGCATGGCAGCAGAGCAGCTGGTCCGCTACGAGGTTCGGCGCGGGGTCGCGACGGTCGTGCTCGACTCGCCGCGCAACCGCAACGCCCTCTCCGCCCGGCTGCGCCGCGAGCTGCTCGCGCACCTGGTGACCGCGCTGGCCGACGACGCCGTGCGGGTCGTCGTCCTCACCCACACCGGGCCGGTGTTCTGCTCGGGCATGGACCTCAAGGAGGCGGCCGTGATCGGCGCGGGCCACGGCCTCATCCCGGGGCGCGGCTTCGGCGGCATTACCGAGCGCCGCCGCACCAAGCCGCTGATCGCCGCGATCAACGGCGCAGCGGTCGCCGGCGGGTTCGAGATCATGATGGCCTG
>NZ_JBQGCX010000406.1:0-5282 GCF_052038725.1 Actinosynnema sp. | reverse complement strand
GCGAAGTCCGCGTCGACGCCGTCGAGCGCGGGGCCGCGCCACAGGGCCAGCGCGCGGCCGTACGCGGCGTGCGCGGCGGCGTGGTCGCCGGAGCGCTCGGCCTCGCGGGCGGCGGTGTGCTCGGCGGTGAACACGTCCACGTCGCAGTCGCCCGGCTCGGTGACGAAGCGGTAGCCGGGCGAGCTGGTGCGCAGGGCGTCGGGCAGGCCGACGTTGGCGAGGGCGCGGCGCAGCTGGGAGACGTAGGTGTGCACGAGCGCCGTGCCGGACGCGGGTGGTGTCTCGCCCCACAGCAGGTCGACCAGGCGGTCGATGCCGACGACGTGCCCGCCCTGGCGCGCGAGCGCCACCAGCAGGGCCTTCGGCTTGGGTCCGCCGAGCGCGGCCTGGACGGCGTCCGTCCCGACCGCGACCGGCCCCAGCAGCCGGATGCGCATGTGTGCCCCTCCCCCAGTTCCCGCGACCGAGTGTCCCACCGGCGCGGTCGCCGGGTTCGGGTTCCTGCTCGGCAGCTTCGGGCCGCGTGCAACCCTTTGCGGGACAACGGGCCTGACCTCCCGTCCAAGATCACCGCGATTGTCGCACGCGTGTCCGACAGTGGTGCAGACGCGCGAAGGGGGGCCCGGTTGCCCGAGCCCCCCTGGCGTGATCGGTCCCGCGTGGACTACTCCTCGTTCCAGCCCAGCGTGCCTAGCACCGCCGGTTCGACGATCGGGTTCATGGTGAGCATGTAGCTCGACGTCAGGTGGTTGTCGTCGAAGTACAGCAGCACGTTCCCGATGGCGGGCGGGCAGATGTCGGCGGTGCAGTAGTAGTCGGTGAAGTCCAGGAAGCTGACGTTGGCCGGGATGTCGTCGCGCCGCTCGTACGGCGGGCCGATGGTCAGCGCGACCAGGTCGGAGCGCTTCATCACGCACCGCTCGTCCTCGGCGCCGTAGCGGGCCGCGCACTCGGACGGCGAGTAGTCGTAGCGCGGGCTGTCCCGGATGGCGACGACGGGGATGCCCGCCGCCTCCAGGTTCCTCCACTGCGCGACGAAGCCGTCGGGGGTCTCCTCGTCGTGGTCGAGGCGGATGGTCCTGGTGGCCATGGTGACGACGGCGTCGGGCTCGAGGTCGACGATCCGCTCGGCCGCCGCCGCGTTCCAGTCCTCGCACTCGCGGTCGCCGCGCACGGTCTCCGACTCGGTGGAGAACGGGCAGGCGCCCTTGATCATCGTGATGAGCTGCCAGTTCAGCCGCTCGGCGGTGGGCAGGAACGCCTCGGTGTACTGCTGGGCGTGCGAGTCGCCGACGATGACGATCTTCCTGGTGGGCTCGCCGTCGACCGGGCCGGTGCACACCTCCAGCTGCGGGGTGGCCGCGTCGGGCCGCTCGCAGCTCGCGCCGGGGATGAGCGACCACTGGTCGGTCATGGCCACCATCGGCGGCACCAGGCGGGCGTTGTCGTCACCGGAGTACGCGTAGCCCTCGGTGCGGGCGATCGCGCCGGGGTGGCTGTCGTCGGAGACCTCGGCGACGTAGCCGGTCAGCCGCCGGTCGCTGGTGAGCTGCCACACGGCGGTGGCCGCGATCACCGGCACCATGGCGGCGGCGACCAGGCGGAACCGGCCCTTGCGGGTGGGACGCTCGACGTAGCGGTGCGTGAAGGCGGCCAGCAGCAGCGACAGCGTGATGATGCCCAGGCCGCCCAGCAGGCCGACCTCGGTGCGGTCGCGGGCCACCAGGTACAGCACCAGGATCGGCCAGTGCCACAGGTACAGGCTGTAGGAGATGTCGCCGAGGTAGCGCAGCGGGCGGGTGCTCAGGAGGCGGTCGGCGCCGATCGGGCTGCCGGTGTGGCCAGCCAGCAGCACCAGCGCGGTGGCGACGGTCGGCCACAGCGCGGCCCAGCCGGGGAACATCGTGCCGACCTGGAGCAGCATCCCGCAGGAGGCCAGCATGAGCACGCCCAGCCAGCCCAGCGCGAGGCGGAGCCTGGCGGGCAGCTCGACCTTGTCGATCGCCAGTGCCAGCAGGCCGCCGAGGGCGAACTCCCACAGGCGGGTCGTGGTGGAGAAGTAGGCGAGCGGCTGGTTCGCGTTGGTCAGCTCCACCGAGTGCGCCAGGGACAGCGCGAGCACCAGGGTGAGCACGACGGCGACCGCGCGGGTCGCGTTGATCCGCAGGTGCCGCGCGGCCAGCGCGGCGGCCCCGACCAGCAGCGGCCAGGTCAGGTAGATCTGGCCCTGCACGGACAGCGACCAGAAGTGCTGCACCGGGCTGGCTTCGACGTGCGAGTTGAAGTAGTCCGTCGCCGCGCTCGTCAGCTGCCAGTTCTCCAGCAGCAGCAGCGAGGCGAAGACCTCCTCGACGGTGACCGGCCAGCGGTGCTCCGGCAGGAACATGACGCTGCCGATGACCGTGACCAGCAGGACGGCCGAGGCGGCGGGGAACAGCCGCTTGGCCGTGTTGAGCCAGTAGGTGCGGTACTGGACCCCGCCCCGCTCGGCCATCCTCGTGAGCTGGCCGGTGACGAGGAAGCCGGAGATGAGGAAGAACGCGTCCACGCCGCCGGAGACGCGACCGAGCCACACGTGGTACACGACGACCAGCAGGGCGGCGATGGCGCGCAGGCCCTGCAGCTCCGTGCGGTAGCGGCGTTTGCCCTCGACGGGGCGGGGTGGCGCTGGGGCGAGCACGTCAGAGGTCAACTGAGGGGTCCTTCAGGGGAGCCTTCGAGAGGTGGGGGTTCTCGCAGGCTCCCACGCGTTTTCCCACGCCCCTCGGGGCGGACGCGCTATCTTCAGGGTTTTGTCAGCTTTTCCGGACAACCCGTGAGCGGGCTCGTCACGGTGCGGTGATGGGCCGCGGAGCGCCGCTGGTCAGGGCCTCGCGGGGGACATCACAAGATCAACCGGAGCATTCGGGCGAACTGGTCGGGGGCTTCAGGTTCGTCCGCGCGGGGGTCTCACCACTGCAACGCGCGGGGACGCCCGGCAGGTTGCACGCGGCGGGAGGCCGGTCGCCGGAGGGCGCGCTCCCGACCGGGGAGCGCGCCGCCGCGGGCCGGGCGCCGGGAGTCGGGAGGTGCGGGTCCTCGCCCGCGCCGCCCGGTCCCGGTCAGTCGCGCTGCTGCTCGGCCAGGAAGCGCTCGAACTCCGCGCCCAGCTCGTCCGCGCTCGGCAGCGACTCGTCCTCGCCGACGAGCAGGTTCTCCGACGCCTGGGTGAACGCGTCGTACTGCCGCTCCAGCGCCTCCACGACCTGCGCCACCTCGCTGGACTCGGCGACCTGCCTGGCGATCTCGGCGTCGGTGCGGCGGGCGCTCTCGACCAGCGCGTCGGCGGACAGCGCGAGCCCGGTGGCCTTCGCCACGGACCGCAGCAGGTTCAGCGCGGCGGCCGGGTAGCTGCCCTGCGCGAGGTAGTGCGGCACGTAGGCGGCGAAGCCCATCGCGTCCAGCCCGGCCTCGCCCATCCGCAGCTCGACCAGCGCGCCCAGGTTGCCGGGCACCTGCACCCGGTTGAACGGGGAGCGCTCGACGACCAGCTCGGGGCGGGTGGCGTGCGAGATGACGGTGAGCTCGCGGGTGTGCGGCACGCCCATCGGCAGGCCGTGGAACCCGACCGCGAGCCGCACGCCCCAGCGCTCGACCAGCGCGATGACGGCCTGCGTCACGGCCTCCCAGCGGCGGTCCGGCTCGGGGCCGGTGAGCAGCAGGAACGGCGAGCCGACCGCGTCGTGCAGCAGGTGGACGACCAGCTCGGGGGCGTCGTAGTGCTCCCAGCGGTCGGTGGCGTAGGTCATGCTGGGCCTGCGGGCCCGGTAGTCCATGAGGTCGTCGACGTCGAAGCGCGCCACCACGCGGTGCTCGTGCGCCTGGAGCAGGTGCTCGGCCAGCGTCCCGCCCGCCGACCCGGCGTCCATGAAACCGTCGAAGTGGTGCAGCAGCACCGCTCCGGTCAGGTCCGGGACGTCGGAGTCGACCTCGAACAGCTCCTCCGGGTCCTGCGCCACGACGTGCCTCCAAGTGTGCTTTCCGTGCCCCTTGTCCAGGTGGCAACGCCGCCGGTCCCGGTTCCATTCCCCGCCGGTCGGGTCAGTGTGGCGGCCGTCCCGGCTCCCCCGCCCGGCGGCCCCCGCGCACCCCGAAGGCGGAAACGAGACCGTCACCCACCCGACCCGCAGGCGTCACACCAGCACCATCCGGGTCCGATCCACCCACCACGTCCGGGTGACGGCGCTTCGGCGGTCGGGTTATCGCGTTGACTTCCACAATGGTCGAGGTTCTAGCTTTCGGCCCATGGACATGGAGACCACGGCCTGGCACTCGTTGCACCACGTCGCCAACGCGCGCCGGTCGAGCAAGCCGCTGTCGGCGGCGGCGCTGAGGCGGATCTGGCGGTTCGCCGACGTGTCCCGGCCGAAGCTCGCGCAGTACCTGGTGGTCAGCGTCCTGGCCGCCGCGCTGGCGGTGCTCACGCCGGTGCTGGCCGGGCGGGTCGTGGAGGCGATCGTGTCCGGCGGCACGACCGGGTTCGTGGCGGGCCTGGCCGGGCTGATCGCGGTGATCGCGCTCGTGGAGGCGGGGCTGGGGCTGCTCGCGCGGTGGCTGTCGGCGAGCCTCGGCGAGAACCTGATCCTGCGGCTGCGCACCGTCGTCTACGACCACGTGCAGCGGCTGCCGGTGGCGTTCTTCACCCGCACCCGCACCGGGGCGCTGGTCAGCAGGCTCAACAACGACGTGATCGGGGCGCAGCGGGCGTTCAGCGACACGCTGTCCGGGGTCGTGGGCAACGTCGTCACGCTCGCGCTCACGCTCGCCGTGATGATCGGCTTCTCCTGGCGGATCACGCTGCTGGCGCTGGTGCTGCTGCCGGTGTTCGTGGTCCCGGCCCGGCGCATGGGCTCCCGCCTGGCGTCGCTGGAGCTGGAGGCCGCCGGGCACAACGCGGCGATGGGCGACCGGATGACGGAGCGGTTCTCGGCCCCCGGCGCGACGCTGGTGAAGCTGTTCGGCAGGCCCGAGCGCGAGTCGGCGGAGTTCGCGGACCGGGCGCGGCGGGTGCGCGACATCGGGGTGCGCAAGGCGATGGCCACCACGGTGTTCATGACCGCGCTCACGCTGGTGTCCGCGCTGGCCACCGCGCTGGTGTACGGGCTCGGCGGCTACTCGGCGCTGCGCGGCGAGCTGGACGCCGGGTCGGTGGTGTCGCTGGCGCTGCTGCTGACCAGGCTGTACGCGCCGCTGACCGCGCTGGCCAACGCGCGGGTCGAGATGATGAGCGCGCTGGTGTCGTT
>NZ_JBQGCX010000405.1:0-6922 GCF_052038725.1 Actinosynnema sp. | reverse complement strand
GATTGGAGTCGCATCATGACGCTGGTCCTCCCCACCACTGAAGACCTGGGCTCGATGACCGAGCAGGTCTGGTCGGCCTACCTGGACCCGGAGACCGAGCACCCGCTGCTCTTCGGGGACCTGGGGCCGAACCCGGTGGAGCTGACCGCCTCGGTGTCCATCGTGGGCGCCTGGGACGGGCACCTGGTGGTGTCGACCTCCAAGGCCGGGGCCCAGGACGTGGCCAGCGTCATGCTGATGATGTCTCACGAAGAGCTGACCGACGACGATGTGAGCGACGCGCTCGGTGAGCTGGCCAACGTGGTCGGCGGCAACGTGAAGAGCCTCGTCCCCTCCCCGGCGAAGCTCTCCCTGCCGCGCGTCGGCGCGGCCGACTCCGAGCGCTGGCCCGGCGCCGTGGAGCTGTGCCGGACGGTCGTGCAGTGGAAGGGCCAGCCGTTCTCGGTGGTGCTCTTCAGCAGCAGCAAGCAGGAACAAGACAGCGAGGAGCTGCCGGTATGAAGATCCTGGTCGTCGATGACAGCAGGGTGATGCGCCAGATCGTGATCAGGACCCTGCGCCAGGCGGGGTTCGGGGACCACGACGTGGTCGAGGCCACCGACGGCCAGCACGCCCACGAGGTCGTGCAGGCGGAGAAGCCCGACCTGGTGCTGTCGGACTGGAACAGGCCCGGCATGACCGGCATCGAGCTGCTCCGCGCGCTGCGCAGCAGCGGCACCAACACCCCGTTTGCCTTCGTCACCTCGGAGAGCTCCGACGAGATGCAGAAGATCGCGGAGGACGGGGGCGCCATGTTCCTGATCACCAAGCCGTTCTCCGCGGACACCTTCCGCGAGCGGTTCGACTCGATTCTGGGATGACACCGATGGCCGACACACTTCCCGCTCCCAAGGAGATCAGGGACCTGCTCACCGACCTCATCGGCAAGGACGTGTCCGTGCAGCTCGCGGACCCGCCCGGCAAGGTGGACAAGCCCGCGGTCGCGGTCTTCGTGCACGACGACATGAGCATCGCCGGGGTCATCGGGATGGAGTTCCCCCTCGCCGCCGACCTGGCGGCGGCGGTGGGGCTCATCCCGCCCGGCGGCGCCCAGGCCGCCCTCGAGGACGGGGAGCTCTCCCCGATGCTCACCGACAACCTCGCCGAGATCTGCAACGTGCTGACCGGGTTGCTCAACCGCGACGGCGGCCCGCACGTGAAGCTCTCGTCGATCCACGCGCCCGGCGAGGAGGTGCCCGGCGACGTGCTCGGGTACCTCCAGGCCCTGGGCAACCGGCTGGACCTGGACGTCGCCGTCACGGGGTACAGCCACGGCCTGTTCTCACTCGTTGGGGGGCGTTGAGCGGAAACGCTCAGCTCCCCCCGGCGGGGGCCGATGACCTGTTTGCCAGGACGGCGACGAAGGCCACGGATCGGCCGCGAAGCAAGCGAACACCCCGGAAGGTGTCGTGAACGCCAAGCGCCTGAACCAGTTCGCCGTCCCGGCGGGCGTCATCCTGATCATCGTCATGATGATCCTGCCGGTGCCCTCCTTCGTGCTCGACCTGCTCATCGTGGCGAACATCGCGTTGTCGCTGCTGATCGTGCTGGTGAGCATGCAGGTCAAGCGGCCACTCGAATTCTCGGTCTTCCCGTCCGTGCTGCTGCTGGCGACGCTGTTCCGGTTGGCGCTCAACATCGCCGCCACCCGGTTGGTGCTGCTCGACGGCGACGCGGGAGCGGTGATCGGCGCCTTCGGCCACTTCGTGGTCGGCGGGTCGCTCATCGTGGGCATGGTCGTGTTCTTCATCCTGATCGTCATTCAGTTCGTGGTGATCACGAACGGGGCTGGCCGGGTCGCCGAAGTCGGCGCCCGGTTCACCCTGGACGCGATGCCCGGCAAGCAGATGGCGATCGACGCCGACCTGAACGCCGGGCTCATCGACGAGGCCGAGGCGCGCAAGCGCCGCACCGAGGTCACCTCGGAGGCCGACTTCTACGGCGCGATGGACGGCGCCTCGAAGTTCGTCAAGGGCGACGCCATCGCCGCGGTCATCATCACGCTGGTCAACCTGTTCGGCGGCTTCGCCATCGGCATGATCCAGCGCGGCATGGAGGCCGGCGAGGCCATCAACACCTACAGCCTGCTCAGCGTGGGCGACGGCCTGGTCTCCCAGGTCCCCGCGCTGCTGCTGTCGCTGGCCACCGGCATCATCGTCACCCGTCCGGTGTCCGACGGGGACATGGGCAGCCAGGTGTTCAGCCAGTTCGGCCGCAACCGCCTGGTGCCGATGGTCGCCGGGTCCGCGCTGCTGTGCCTGTCCCTGATCCCCGAGCTGCCGATGCTGCCGTTCCTGCTGGTCGGCGGCGGGCTGCTGTTCCTGGGCGTCCGGATGCCCAAGGAGGGCGAGGCGGGCGACGAGGCCGTGGCCGTGCCCGAGCAGGCCGCGCCGGACGCCTCCGAGGCGCTGCTGTCCGAGATGCAGGTCGACCCGCTGGAGCTCGCGCTCGCGACCGACCTGGTGGAGCTGGTGGACAGCTCGGGCGGCGACCTGCTGGAGCGGGTCCGCGCGCTGCGCCGCAAGATCGCGCTGGAGCTGGGCGTGGTGATGCCGCCCGTGCGCACCCGCGACGACCTGGACCTGCCTCTTTCGACCTACGTGATCCGCATCAGCGGGTCCGACGTCGCCACCGGCACCGCCCCCGCCGGGGCCGTGCTCGCCATCGGCGACAACCTCGACGCGCTGCCCGGCCGCCCCGGCGTCGAGCCGGTGTTCGGCCTGGCGGGCAAGTGGGTGCCCGCCGAGCTGCGCTACCAGGCCGAGCTGACCGGCGCCACGGTCGTGGACCGCGCGTCGGTGCTCGTGACCCACCTGGCCGTGGTGACCAGGACCCCGGCGAGCAGGCTGCTGGGGCGCGAGGACGTCCGCCAGCTCACCGACGTGGTCCGCCGCACTCACCCGGTCGTGGTGGAGGAGCTGACCCCGAACCTGCTGAGCCTGGGCGAGATCCAGCGGGTGCTGCACCGGCTGCTGGACGAGGACGTGGCGATCCGCGACCTGGTCCGCATCTACGAGTCGCTGTCGCTGGCCGCGAAGTCCGGCAGCACCGACACCGACCACCTGGTCGAGGCCGCGCGGAACGCGCTGGGCCCGGCGATCGCCTCCCGGTTCGCCTCCGGCGGCGTGCTCTCGGTCATGACGCTGGACCCGCGCGTGGAGCAGGTGCTCCTGGAGTCGCTGCGGATGACCGAGCACGGCGCGCAGGTCGTGCTGGACCCGAACCTGGCCGAGCAGCTGGTGGGCGACGTGTCCCGCCTGGCGCTCCAGACCGAGGAGCGCGGCGCGACCCCGCTCCTGGCGTGCGCGCCGCAGCTGCGCGCCCCCCTCTACCGCCTGCTCCACGTGGCCGTGCCCCGCCTGGCCGTCCTGTCCTACCCCGAACTCTCCGGTGGCACCAACCGGATCGAGACCGTTGGAGTCGTGAACAGTGTCCACTCGATTGCTGCTTGAGGGCCCGAACCTCACGGCGCTGCTGGACCAGGTCGCCCGTGAGCACGGCAAGGACGCGCGCATCGTGTCCGCGGAGAAGTTGCGCAAGGGCGGCGTGATGGGCTTCTTCGCCCAGCGCTGGTTCGAGATCACGGTCGAGGTGCCGGACGGCGGCGCCTCGGGCTCGGGCTCCGGCAAGGGGTCCGCCGGGCAGGGTTCCGCCGGGCAGGGTTCCGACAAGGGCGCTGCCGGTCAGGGCGCTGAGGGCGAGGGCGCCGCGGGTCAGGGCTCCGGCTCGGACTCGCTGGACGGCCTGCTGGCGCTGGCCGACCGGGCGGACGGCGCGGAGCGCACCCCGGTGTCGGCCGACGAGCTGGCCGCCGCGAAGGCGGGCGAGCAGGCCCCGGCCGGTCCGGTGGCGGGCTCGCTGCCGCAGGGCGTGAGCTCGGACCTGACCGCGCGGCGCTCCCCCGCCACCGCCCCGACCGGGCTGGTGTCGGCGGAGAGCCAGGCGCTGGTCGCCGAGCTGGCGGCGGCGCGGGCCGCCGGGCTGACCGAGGAGCAGATCGCCGCGGCGATCGCGCTGGCCAGCAACAACAGCGGGCTCCCCGCCGTGACTCAGGCCGCCCAGGCCGCGCACGGCGTCGGGGAGCGCGGCGCCGCGCTCGGGGCCGCGCAGGCCGCCGTGGCGCAGGCCGGGAGCACCCAGACCGCCACCAGGGCCGGTGTCACCCGTGCGGGGCTGGCCGGGCTGGACGCGGTGCAGGCCGCCGAGGCGCACGCCGAGGCCCACCGCGCGGCCCAGGCCGCCGCCGCCGCCGCGTACGCCAGCGGCGCGGGCCGGATCGCCGTGCACAGCACCCCCGAGCCCACCACCTCCACCCTGGGCACCGGCCTGACCGGCGCCGCCCCCACCGGGGTCGCCGTCGCGCAGACCGCGGCCGAGTTCGCCTCTCAGCAGACCGCCGCGCCCGCCACCCCCGCGCCGGTCACCACCACGCAGGCGCTGGCCAGCGCCCAGCTGGTGGCCACCGCGCAGGTCGCCGACAACGCCCTCCAGGCCCCGGTGCACGCCGCGCCGGTCCTCGGCTCCGAGGAGCCGGGCCTGGCGATCGCCCAGCTGAACATCGCGGGCCACCCGGTCACCACCGCCTACGGCTCCGCCGAGGCCCAGCGCCTCGCCTTCGGCCAGGCGGACGCGGTGGGCAGGCTCGACACCGGCCCGGCCACCACGGCCGCCGGTGAGCCGATCACCGCGGGCCAGCACCACGACGCGAGCCAGGCCGACGGCGTCGGCCACTTCGCGCCGGGCGCGTTCGCCGCGGGCAGGCCCGCCCAGCAGGTCATCCCCCAGCACACCGCAGGCGGGCAGGTCGCAGGCGGGCAGGTCGCCGCCGCGTCCGCCGAGGGCTTCGCCCAGGCCGGTCACGCGGCCGGCACGACCACCGCCCAGGCGGGTGTCACCCACGGGGTGGCCGCCGTCGCGGGTCACGCCGTCGCCCCGATCGCCGCCACCCCGGTCGCCACCTCGGTCGCGGCCCCGGCCGTGGTCGCCGCCGCGCAGGCGTCCGCACTGGTCGCGGGCCCCGAGTCCGCCCTGTCCCAGACCACCCGCACCGCCGCCCACACCACGGCCGGCGTCCAGCACGTGCAGCACGTGGACTCCCCCGGTTACCGCGCGGGCGCCGCGTGGACCCCGGCCGAGACCGCGAGCATGGCCGAGCTGGCCGCCGCCAAGGCGGGCACCGCCATGGCCGCGATCGTCGCCGACCTCGCCGCCGAGCAGGGCAAGCCGCGCACCACCGTGCTGCACGGCGCGCAGGCCGCCCGCCTGTCCCGCGCCCCGATCGCCGAGACCGCCGCCGACGCGGCGGAGCAGGCCAGGGCCGCGAAGGCCGCGCAGGACAAGCGCGCCGAGGAGCTGCGCGCCGCCGCGACCGCCAGGTCCGAGGAGGCGCTGGCCGCCAGGGAGAGCCTGGCCCTGGAGCGGGCCGCCCGCGCCGAGGCCGAGCGCGCCCGCGAGGTCGCCGAGGCCAGGCTCGCCTCGCTGGAGGCCGACGAGGCCGCCGCGCGCGCCGAGGGCCGCGCCGCCGCCGAGGCCGCCACCGCCGAGCTCGCCCCGGCCCCGCTGCTGGTTCCCGGCGCGGTCACCGCGAAGGAGATCGCCGAGGCCGTCGCCCAGATCATGGGCGGCGCCAGGGAGAACGGCGCCGAGACCGGCGCCGAGTCCGACACCGCCACGGCCGAGATCCCGGTCCAGCCGACCCCGAAGCCCAAGGCCACCACCCGCACCACCCGCTCGTCCGGGTCCAAGGCGGCCGTGAAGCCGAGGACCCCGAAGGCCAAGCCCGCCGCCGCGTCGAAGAAGCCGACCGCGCTGCCCGCGCCGAAGCCGGTGCCGCGCCGCGCCACCATGTACACCGGTCGCACCCGCCCGGCCTGCGAGGTGGAGGTCGACCTGACCGGCGCCCCGGTGCCGGACCAGCGGACCGAGAGCTCCCGCCCGCTGCGCCCCCTGCGCACCGCGGGCCCCGCCCCGGCCGCGCCCGCCCTGCCCGGCCAGGTCCTGGTCGTGGCGGGCGAGCTGGAGCACGCGCTCGACGTCGCGAACGCGGTGTGCCGAGACCTGCGCATCGACCCGTCCGACGTGCTGGTCGCCGGTCCGACGACCAGCGGTCACCGCCGCGTCGCCAGCGCCCGCCACGCCGCCCAGGTCGCCGCCGAGCTGCACGCCGCCGAGACCCCCTCGGTCGTGGTCGTGCAGGCGTCGGTGGACGAGGCCGACGGCGCGCAGTGGGCCGCCGAGATCACCCGCGCCCTGGGCGCGAGCGCGGTCTGGGCGGTCGTGGACGCCACGCGCAAGTCGCGCGACCTGGCCAGGCACGTGCGCGAGCTGGGCGACGTGGTCGCCATGGCCGTGCACGGCGCCGCCGCCAGCGCGGACCCGACGACGGTGCTGGAGCTGGGGCTGCCGATCGTGGCGGTCGACGGCAAGCGCATGTCGAGCACCGGTTCCGCGGCCACCGCCCTCGCCGACCTCGTGGCAGCGTGACCCCGTGCTGCGCTACTCGACGATGCTGCTGGCGGGCGTGCTGAGCGCCCCCGCGATGTGGGGCGCGTTCGTGACCGGCAGCGTGGACCCGCTGGACGCGCTGATCCGGTTCCTGATCACCGTGCCGGTCGCCGCGGTCCTGCTGGCGATCCCCAGGGCGGTCTTCCGCAAGTACGAGCCGGACCGCTCGATCCACGCGGTGGTGATGGCGCACGCCGAGCGCACCGACCTGGGGCTGCCGGGCAAGGACGGCGCCGCCGCTTCCACCCGATCAGGTCAGTCCACGGCGGACTGACCGGCCGACTCCTAGGCTGGCGCGACATGGACCACGCCTCGGCGGCTCTCACCCCGGTGCTGCGGGACCTGTTCGGCGCGCAATTTCCGCGCCTCGACCAGGCCG
>NZ_JBQGCX010000404.1:0-1947 GCF_052038725.1 Actinosynnema sp. | reverse complement strand
AACGCGCTGCACGACCCGTCGACGCCGTACTCGTGGGCGGTCGGCGCGCACCGGCAGGCGCGGGGCGCTGCGGTGCTGCTGACGTACGAGGGCTGGGGGCACGGGGTCTACGGGCGCGGTGCGTGCGCGGACGGGCACACGGACCGGTACCTGGTGGACCTGGAGGTGCCGCGCGAGGGGACGCGGTGCGCCGGGGTTGAGCCGCCCGCCGCGGCGGGCTCGCGGGCGTCGGTTCCGGGTGGTGTCGGGGTGGAGCGGCCCACCTGGGGCTGAGCCGGCGCCGGAGGTCGTGGGGGCGCGTCGGGATTCCGGTCCCGGCGCGCCCTCGCGCATGAGCGGGCGGGGTGGCGGTGGGGACTGTGGCCCTTCCCCCAGGGGGCGCGCTCTGTCACCCTCCTGGCGTTACCACGTGCGCCCGTCCCGTCACCCGTGGTGCTTCCGATCACCGGGAGGGCGGCTTCCGGAAATTGCGCTTTGCGTTTAGCTTAGGCAAGGCTAACCAAAGCGTGATCTAGGGGGAGTGGCGTGCCAGTGGGTGGCAACGGGGTATCCACAGCTGATTTCGCCGGGAAGACCGCACTGGTCACCGGGGGTGCGAGCGGGATCGGGGCGGCGGTCGCCTCGGCGCTCGCGGCGGCCGGGGCGCGGGTCGCCTCGGTTGACCTGCACGACGCACCGTCCCACGGGAACATCACCGGGTACCTCGCCGATGTCACCGATCCGGGTTCCGTCGAGCGGGTGATCGCGGACGCGGAGCGCGAGCTCGGGCCCATCGACGTCGGGGTGTCGGCGGCGGGGGTGCTGCGCGGCGGGGAGCTGTGCGGCGTCTCGCAGGAGGACTGGGCCGCCACGTTCGCGGTCAACGCCACCGGCGCGTTCACGGTGCTGAGCTCGCTCGCCCGGCGCATGGTCGCCCGGCGGTCGGGGGCGCTGGTGCTGGTGGGGTCGAACGCGGCGGGTGTGCCGCGCAGCGGGATGGGGGCCTACGCGGCGTCCAAGGCCGCCGCCACGATGATGGCGCGCTGCCTGGGGTTGGAGGTCGCCGAGCACGGGGTCCGGTGCAACGTCGTCTCGCCCGGCTCGACGGACACGCCGATGCAGCGGGCGCTGTGGACGGACGGGAACGGGCCCGAGCGGGTGATCGCGGGGGACCTCGCCCGGTACCGGGTGGGGATTCCGCTGAAGCGGATCGCGGACCCCGGCGACATCGCCGAGGCGGTGCTGTTCCTGGCGTCGGACCGGGCCCGGCACATCACCATGCAGGACCTGTACGTGGACGGCGGGGCGACGCTCCGGGCGTGACGGCCCGCCGGGGCGGCACGGACGTGGTGCCCCGGTCGTGAGGCGTGGTGACCAAGGGTGATCAGGAACACCGTTGCCGCAGCACCGGCTAGTTAGGTTAGGCTAACCAAAATTAACGGGAAGTGACGTGGTCATCACCGCGGACCGCTCCCCCACCCCTCGCGCACCTGCCGGAAAGGACGTTCTGCCTTGCCACCAACCGCACTGGTCCGGCCACGCCCAGCGCACCGGGCCGCCGACCTGCTGGCCGCCTACCTGCCGGGGTCGTTCTACTTCTCGTCGGCGCGCGGGGCCCTGCTCGCGGACGGGGTCCACGCGAACGTCGACGCCCCCAAGGGCCGGCGGGCGCACGCCGCCGCGCGGGCGCTGCGGGAGGCCGCCGAGCTCGGGGTGGAGAACCCCGTCGTGGTCGGCGCGCTGGGCTTCGCGGCCGGGGCCGACAGCAGCCTCGTGGTGCCCGCGGTGGTGCGGAGGGCCGAACCCTCCCCCGCCGCGACGACCGCGTGGGCGCACCGGACAGCACGGGCCGCGCACGATTCGGGGTCGGGGATCGGCACGGGATCGGGGATCGGCACCGGACCGGGGATCGGCGCGGAGCCGGGGATCGACGCAGAGCCGGGACTCGGCGCGGGACCGAACGGCGGT
>NZ_JBQGCX010000403.1:0-8988 GCF_052038725.1 Actinosynnema sp. | reverse complement strand
GGCTCCCCGGAGGTCGGCCCCGGCCTCGAACACCGAGCGGTCGAACATCACGTCGTCCTTGAAGCGGGTGCCCGCGCAGTAGCAGGCGCCCAGAATGGCCGGATCGGCGAAGGTGGCCCCCCAGAAATAAGCGCACCCGCGAAAGGAGGCGTGGAAGAACGTGGCCATCTCCACGAAGGACGTCTTGTGGAAGATCGCGTTCTGCTCGAAGACCGAGCCGCTGAAGCGATCTTCTTCCGGATCAGGGTGAAGTCCTTCAGCACCGCGCCGATTCGTGGTTCCTGGTGACGGCCGATTGGGCGGCGGCCCGCACCGCTGCTCGCACTTCTCGCGCCTTCCCCTCCCCCTCCGGTTCCGGGATGGGCCAGTAACGCCGCCGGAGACAGGAGCGGAGCAGGTCCACGGCCTGCTGCCGCAACTCGGGGTGCGCCAGGGCGAGGTCTTCGAGCAAGCGGACTGCTTCGATCCGCGCACCCGCGCTCCCGGTTTCCAGGACGGCTGCGGCGGCGGCGAACACGACGCCGTCGAACTCGACCCCGCGCCGGAACAGCGTCCCGTCGGAGGAGGTCGTGCTCGCGAAGCGCACGTCGCCGAACCGAGGCGTCCACCCGAAGTCGCTTTCCCGGAAATCGGCGGGCCCCACCGGCGAACTCCGCACGCCCGAACCCCGCGTTGCCCTCGAACCGGACTTCGGAGAACCGAGCGTCCCCGCCGAACGGCGCTTGGCCGAATCCCGCCATCCGCTTGAACGAGACGCCGCTGAAGTCGACACCACCAGAGAAATCAGCCCCGTCGAACAAGGCGGCGCCGACCCGCTTGCCCGCGAGCGCGACCCCCGCGAAACGGGCCCCGCGCAGGTCCAGCCGCATCCCGGACCACCCCGTTCCGGTAGGCGTCCCCGCACGCCCGAGGCAGCGAGGTGGTCGAGCAGAACGCGCAGGGCGGCCAACCGCACCGCCTCCCCGCTCTCCACCAGGGCGGTGGACCGCGCTTCGCCTGCCTCGCGACCCTCGTCATGAGCGGGGGGCCGTTCCGCCGCAGGCACCGGCACAGCAGGTCGACGACCTCTTGCCGCAGCACCGGGTTCTCCTGGGCCATGGCCGCGAGCGCGTGCAGCGCGTCGCCCCTCTCCCCGCGCTCCCCGTCTCGACCACGGCCACCGCGGCGGCGTACCCCTCGACCACGACCATCCCCTGATTCGCTCGATGACGAGCGGGGGCACTGCCCCACCGATTGATCCAGCCACACCTGAACCACAAAGGCAGACCACCGGCGACCAAAGCCGAAAAACAAAACCGCCCGCCGACCAAATGGTCGGCGGGCGATTTCCTTGGGTGGAGCTGAGGGGACTCGAACCCCTGACCCTCACACTGCCAGTGTGATGCGCTACCAGCTGCGCCACAGCCCCGTGCTCGTTACTCCACGTTCCCGGCCGGTTGGCCCCGCCGTTCCCGTGTGTCAATACCGTACATCATGCACCCACCAGAAGAAAAATCGGGGGTACCCCCACCCCATTTCGGCTGCTAGACCGGTACGCGTGAGCACTGGCGCGCACGACCGAGCGGTCCTCGTCCGGCCTGGCGACGAGGGGGGTGATCCCGGCCTTCGGCGGGTGACGCAGCAGGTCAGGTTGCGGGAGCTGGTTCGGCGGCTGCTCCGCGCCGACGGGGTGATCGCCGCCCGGCTGCGCGACGCCGGACTGTGTGACGCCGATGACATCTCGCTCGACCAGCTCCACCTCCTCCCCACGGTGTCCAAGCAGGACCTCTGGGACCACTACCCGTTCGGGTTCCAGGTGGATGACCGGATCGTGTGCGTGCACGGGTCTTCCGGGACCGGGGGGCGGCCCACGCTCATCCCGTACACGGCCAACGACGTCCACGTCTGGGCCGAGGTCATGGCCCGTGCGCTCGGCGGGGCCGGGGTGACCCGCCACAGCACCGTCCACAACGCCTACGGGTACGGGCTGTTCACCGGCGGGCTCGGGGTGCACCACGGCGGGCTCAGGTTGGGGGCGCGGGTGATCCCGCTGTCCGGTGGCATGACCGACCGGCAGGTTCGGCTCGTGGCCGACCTCAGGCCCGACGTGCTCTGCTGCACGCCCTCCTACGCCATCCACCTCGGCGAGGCGCTCAGGGCCGCGAACGTCGAGAGCAGCTTCCGCGTGGGGCTCTTCGGGGCCGAACCCTGGACGGGCGCCATGCGGGACAAGATCGAGGAGCTGCTGGGCGTGAGGGCGCTCGACATCTACGGGCTGTCCGAGGTGATCGGGCCCGGTGTGGCCTGCGAGTCGCTCGACTCCGGCGGGATGCTCAACGTCGCCGAGGACCACTTCCTCGTCGAGGCGGTGGACGAAAACGGGCTGCCAGTCCCGGACGGCACGCCGGGCGAGCTGGTGTTCACCACCCTCACCAAGACCGGGATGCCGCTGCTGCGCTACCGCTCCGGCGACGTCGCGGTGCTCGCAGGCCCCGCCCCGGACAGCGCGCGCACCCTGCGCCGCATGGGCAAGCCCCTCGGCAGGCGGGACGACATGCTGGTGGTGCGCGGGGTCAACGTGTTCCCCAGCGAGGTGGAGGCGGTCGTCCTGGCCGACGGGCGGGTCAGCCCGCACTACCTGGTGGTGGACGACCGGCGGAACCCGGCGCGGCCCGAGCTGCGGGTCGTGGTCGAGAGCGCGCACGACGTGGCCGACGACCTGCGGACCGCCCTCCGGGAACGCCTCGGCCTCACCTGCGCGGTGCACGTGGTCGCGCACGGCGCGGTGCCCCGCTCGGAGACCGGAAAAGCGCGGCGGCTGGCCCGCTGGAGCGCGGGACAGCCGCCGGTGCCGGGCCTCTAGGGCCGGGGAGAGCTCAGGCGAACAGCTTCGACAGCCACTCCGGGTCGCCGAGGGCGTCCAGCTCCTGGCCGTCCTTGGTGACGGTCGGGGTGCCCTTGAAGAAGTCCGTCGCGTTGGCCTTGTCCAGCTCGGCCTTGGCGTCGGCCTCGTGCTTGCCGCTGTCCACGCAGGACTTGAAGCCCTCGGACGTCACGCCCAGGTCGACCGCCAACTGCTTGAGCTGGTCCTTGGTCCACCCGGCCTCGCCCTCCTCGGGCTGCTGGGCGTACAGCCGGTCGTGGTACTCCGGGAACTTGCCCTCGTCGGCGACGCACA
The DNA here is from genome assembly GCF_052038725.1 of Actinosynnema sp. NCBI lineage: Bacteria > Bacillati > Actinomycetota > Actinomycetes > Pseudonocardiales > Pseudonocardiaceae > Actinosynnema > Actinosynnema sp. The sequence goes on along the minus strand of NZ_JBQGCX010000403.1, from coordinate 5,831 downwards.
GCGCGGCGTTGGCCGCGTCGCGCGAGTAGCCCTCCGGGGAGGACATGCGGACCAGCATGGGCAGCAGGTGGTAGTTCACCCGCAGCTCGCCCGCCTCGACCCTGGTGCGGATCTGGTCGGCGTGCTTCTCCTTGAACATGCCGCACACCGGGCAGAGGAAGTCCTCGTAGACGTCGATGGTGACGTCCGCGTCGGGCTCGCCCACGGTCACCACGCCGCCCGAGCGCTCCACCGGGGCGTTGGTGCCCTTCGCCCCGGTCGCGACGAGCTGGGCGTTCTCCGCGGACTTGGAGGCCCCCTGCCACATCACGCCGCCGATGACCACCAGCGCCAGCACCACGACGATCGCGACCCCGGCGACGACCTTGTTCCGGTCGCTCGTCTTGCGGCTGGCGGCGACGGCCGACACCGCCGCCCGCTGGGCCTGCTTCTTCTTCCGAGCGTTGCGCTCAGCCCCACCCACGTCAAGCACGTCCTTCCCGCTACGACCTGCGTCGCAGGTTAGCCGGGGATGCTGAGTGGAACCTGAGCCCTAGGCCTCTGGTTGCCTGGGACGTCCGGCGACGCGCTCCCCGGTGGGCACCTCCGGCCCCTCGTCCAGGGTGCCCGACTCGACGGCGACGGTCTCCGCGGTGGTGCTCTCCCTCACCAGCGTCTCCGGCATGGTGATCCACATCAGCAGGGCGACGACCATGATCCCGGAGGTCACGGTGAACGCCGTCGTGTAGGAGAAGTTGTCCGCGAGCAGGCCCGCGAGCAGCGGTCCGACGATGGCGCCGAGGTCGGCGATCACCTGGAACGTGGCGAGCAGCGGGCCGCCCTTGCCCTTGGGGCCGATGACGTCGGCGACCACGGCGTTCTGCGGCGGGTTCAGCAGGCCCGCGCCGAGACCGGCCACGAACGAGGCGACCAGGAAGATCGGCACGTTCGTGCTGAAGCCGAACCACAGGGTGCCCGCGGCGGAGATGGCCAGGCCCGCGATGCCGAGCGGCTTGCGGCCGATCCGGTCGGAGAGCTTGCCGGACACCATGAGCGTGCACACGTTGCCGACCGCGAACACCGACATCGAGATGCCGCCCATCTCGGGCGAGCCGTGCAGCGCCTTCTCCACGAACAGCGGCACCATCGACACGCGCAGGCCGAACACCGCCCAGCCGTTGGCGAAGTTGGACGCGAGCGCCGCGCGGTAGGCGCTGTTGCGCAGCGCCTGGCGGACGGTGACGGGGCTCTCCGGCCGGGCGCTGGTGTCGAGCGCGGCGAGCGTGGACTTGCGCAGGAACCACCACACGAACGCGGCGGCGACGAGCAGCGCGGCGGCGTAGCTGACGAACGGCAGCTGCACGGACACGCCGACGAGCGCGGCGCCGATGATCGGGCCGAAGATGTTGCCGAGCAGGAAGCCGGTGGACCACAGGCCGGTGGCCTGGCCGCGCTGCGCGGGCGGGGTGATGCGGATGAGCAGGCCGACGGAGGCGACCGTGAACATGGTCGAGCCGATGCCGGAGAACGCGCGCAGGAACAGCAGCTGCCAGTAGGTGACGGCGAAACCGCAGGCCGCGGTGCCGAGGGCGACGATGACGATGCCCGCGATGTAGGTCTTGGGCTCGCCGAACCGGGTGACGAGCTTGGCGCTCACCGGGGCGAACAGGATGCGCACGACGGCGAACGAGCTGATCACGAGCGCGACGGCCGTGGACCCGACGTTGAAGCTGTCAGCGAAGATCGGGAGTGCCGGTGCGACGATCCCGAAGCCGATGGCGATGATGAAGCTCGCCACGACCAGAACCCACACCTCGGCGGGCAGCCGCTGCGCTGTCCGCTCCGTCGTTCTCCCCAGCACAGCAGCGCCTCTTTCTCGATCTTTGGTTTTTATTAGCTGCCCTAAGGATATGTGACAGTTCACTCGTCGGGGTGACCGCCCTGGTCGGGGCAGCTCAGTCGAGCAGCTCGTCCACCCGTCGGGCGTACGCGGTGACGGGGTAGGCCGCCTCGAAGCCGCACGCCTCGGCGAACCGCTCCCCCGCGCCGCCCTCGGCGACCTGGGCGGACACCAGCAGCGCGCCCGCGTCCCACAGGGTCGACACGAGCCCGCCCACCAGCGCGGACCCGATGCCGCGCCGCCTGCGGGCCGGTCGCACCACGACCTGCTCGACCAGCCCGACGCGGTGCTCGCCGAACCCGGAGGCGAACCCGCCGACCCGGTCGCCGTCGTCGACCACCAGGATCGCGCAGCGCGGGTCGTCCAGCCGCTGCCCGAGGTGCCTCACGAGCTTGCGGCTGCCGCCCACGCCCAGGTCATCGGCCAGCAGCTCGGCGAGCTGAGGCAGGTCGGCGTCCGCGGCGGGCCTCACCTGCGCGGACTCCGCGAGCGGGCCGCGGCGGCGGCGGTGCACGAAGGTCAGCAGCTCCTCGACGGCGTACCAGCCGGCGTCGTCGGCGATGCCCTCGATCTCGGCGACGGTCGTGGGTGAGGCGTACACCACAGCTTCGGCGCGCCCGACGTCGGCGAAGCTGCGCTCCAGCCGCAGCAGCGTGCCCGCGACCTCGGCGGACGTCCCGTCCAGCGCGCACGCGTGGTTGCCGCCGGGCAGCGGGCTGTCCGGGTTCACCACCACCCGCGCGCAGCCGACCGCGCCGATCCGCCCGTAGCGCACGGCGCCGGAGGCGAGTCGGGCGTTCTCCACGAGCCCGGCCAGGTCGCGGGCCCGGTACGGGTCGAGCAGCTCGGGGTCGTCGGGGTCGTGCAACGGGTCAACCACCCCCTCACCCTCGCACGTCGCGCCCCTTCCAGTCCGCGCCGCCGCGACCGGCCAGCCAGGTCGCCCGCGCCAGCAGCGCGCCGAACGCGGTCGCGCCGACCGGGGCGAGCGCGGCGCGCGCCACCGGCTGCCCGACCCGCCGCAGGTAGAGCGCGCTGGTCGCGGCCTGGGCGGCCCACGCGAGCAGTCCCGCCCACCGCACCACCCCGCGCCCCCGGACCGCCATCAGCACGTGCAGCGCCCCGTACCCGAGCTGGGCGAGCGCGGCGGCCCCGAACAGCGCCGCCCCTCCCCCGGTCTCGGCGACCAGGGCGACGGAGCTCCTGGTCACCGACCGCCAGGCCGCCCCGACCCCGTCGACGCCGTGCACGAGCAGCGCGCCCGAGGCGTCGGCGAACCGGGTGCGCCCGCCGGTGTCGCGCACGAGCGCGGCGTACCCGAGGTCGTCGACCCTGGCGCCCCGGATCGCCTCCCAGCCGCCGGACCTCTCGTGCGCGACCCGCCTGACCAGCACGCAGTGGCCCACCGCGAGCGCGCGCCCGCGCGAGCCGTCCGGTGAGGCGACGGTGAGCAGCGACTCGGTCATGGGCGCGAACAGCGACCACCAGGAGTGCCCGCGCGCGGGCGGGTGGCCCGCGACCGAGACCAGGTCGACCCGCCACCGCCGGGCCGCCGCGACGAGCCTGCCGACCAGCTCGGGCGCGGCCTCGGTGTCGGCGTCCAGGAACAGCAGGAACTCCGCGTCGGCGGCCCGCGCGCCCACGTGCAGCGCGTGCGCCTTGCCCGCCCACCCCGGCGGCGGTTCGGCCGCGGTGATCACCCGCACGCGCGGGTCGGCCTCGGCGTGGCGGCGCGCGATGGCCGCCGTGGCGTCGGTCGACCCGTCGTCCACCACGGTGATCCGGAGCCGCTCGTGCGCCTGCGCGCGCAGCGACCGCAGGCACCGGTCGAGGTTCGCCTCCTCGTCGCGCGCGGGCACGACCACCGCCACCAGCGCGTCGTCCACCACCCCGGCGGGCAACCGCTCGACCTTCCGCCACGCGGCGGCCGTGCCCACCGCCTTCACCACGCCCGTCCCGGCTAACGCGACCGCGAGCGCTCCCCTGATCCCCACGTCCCCGATCCCCACGCTGACCACCCCCTGCCACCACATTGGCAGACTCACCCCCGTGGAGTTGCCAGATCTTCCGGTCCGAGCGGTGCTGCCCGAGCTGATCGAGACCCTGTCCGGGTGGGGCGCGGCCGTGCTGGTGGCCCCGCCGGGCACGGGCAAGACCACCCTGGTGCCGCTGGCGCTGGAGGGCCGGGTGGTGATCGCCGAGCCGCGCCGGATCGCCGCGCGGGCCGCGGCGGCGCGGATGGCCGCGCTGCTGGGCGAACCGGTGGGGGCCACGGTCGGGTACTCGGTGCGCGGCGACCGGAAGGTGTCGGGGTCGACCAGGATCGAGGTGGTCACCTCCGGGTTGCTGGTGCGCCGGTTGCAGCACGACCCGGAGCTGTCGGGCGTGGGCACGGTGGTGCTGGACGAGTGCCACGAGCGGCACCTGGACGCGGACCTGCTGCTCGCGCTGCTCCTGGACGCCCGCGCGGGGCTGCGCCCGGACCTGCGGCTGCTGGCGACGTCGGCGACGGTCGCGGCGGACCGCCTGGCGGAGCTGATGGGCGGCGTCCCGGTGCTGACCGCGCACGCCAGGACCCACCCGGTTGAGCTGCTGCACGTCCCGCCGCAGAAGGGCGAGCGGCCGGAGGCCCTGGTGGCCCGCGCGATCCGGCGGGCGGTCGCCGAGACGTCCGGGGACGTGCTGGTGTTCCTGCCGGGCGTGCCGGAGATCCGCCGGGTGGCGGCCCTGTTCCAGGGCGGTGACCTGCGCGTGGACGTCCTGCACGGCCGTTTGACGGCGGCTGAGCAGGACGCGGTGCTGCGGGTGGGGCGGGAGCAGCGGATGCTGCTGTCGACGTCGATCGCCGAGTCGAGCCTGACCGTGCCGGGCGTGCGCGCCGTGGTGGACGCGGGCCTGTCGCGGGTGCCGAGGGTGGACCACCGCAGGGGGTTGGCCGGGCTGGCGACCGTGCGGGTGAGCGCGGCCGTGGCCGACCAGCGCGCGGGACGGGCCGGTCGGGAGGCGCCGGGGCGGGCGTACCGGTGCTGGCCGGAGCACGAGCAGTCCACCCTGCCGCGCTACCCGGAGCCGGAGATCCGCAGCGCGGACCTGACGTCGCTGGCGCTGGAGCTGGCGTGCTGGGGGACGCCGGACGGCGAGGGCCTGTCCTGGTGGGACGCGCCGCCGAGGGGTGCGCTGGAGGCGGCGAAGGCGGTGCTGGGGAACCTGGGGGCGCTGCGGGACGGCCGGGTGACCGGGCGCGGTGAGCGGATGTCCGCGCTGGGCCTGCACCCCCGGTTGGCGCGGGCGCTGCTGGACGGCGGCGAGCTGGCCGGGTCGAGGACGGCGGCCGAGGTGGTGGCGATCCTGGACGAGGACCGGGGCGCGGGCGAGGACATCACCGGTCGCAGCGCGGACCGGCGGGAGGTGGGCAGGCTGTCGAAGCTGATCCCCGCGACGTCCGGCAGCGGCGACCAGGCGCTGGTGGTGGCGCTGGCGCACCCGGAGCGCCTGGCCCGCAGGCGCGCGCCGGGCAGCCCGGTGTACCTGATGGCGGGCGGGACGGCGGCGGAGCTGCCGCAGGGCAGCCGGTTGGCGGACGCGGAGTGGCTGGCGATCGCGGTGGCGGACCGCGAGCCGGGGCGGATCCACGCGCGGATCAGGTTGGCGGCGCGGGCGGACGAGCAGCTGGCCGTGCAGGCGGCGCCCGCGCTGCTCGGGGAGCGGGAGGAGATCGCGTGGGACGGTGACGTGGTGGCGCGGCGGGTGCGCCACCTGGGTGCGATCCCGCTGTCCACCACCCAGCTGACCGACACCGCGCACCTCCAGCGGGCGCTGCGGGCGGGGTTGGCGGCGGAGGGGCTGGGGTTGCTGTCGTGGAGCCCTGCGGCAGTCCGAACCCGGCAGCGGTTGGCGTTCCTGCACGAGGTGCTGGGGGCGCCGTGGCCGGAGGTGACCGACGAGGCGCTGC
>NZ_JBQGCX010000402.1:0-3358 GCF_052038725.1 Actinosynnema sp. | reverse complement strand
GCAGCTCGATGAGCTGATTCCACTGGTGATCACCCGTTGTTCGGGCATTCGTGTTCGTCGACACGACAGTGATGCTCCCCCAGTTGCCGCATGTCCTTCCGTGGCCACGTCCGCCACGGGCCACAAATACCTCTACACGAGAGGTATCTTCTCTGACAAGGTCGTGGCCAGTGCGATTCGGGGCGATTACGCCGAAAGCAGTAGGTGGCTAACAGCGAATCTCTCCCATAACCGGTGAAACCGACACCCCCGACCTGGTGGTGCGTCTCGCGCTCATGACGAAATGCCCCATTCGGGTGGGAGTTCGGGGCAGGTAATGAACGGTTTGGGGAACTCTCAACCGCCTTTTACTGGAGGAAGCCGTGGCGAACGTTGAGGTTGTGCGGACGGCCGCGGGCGGACCACCGGCCGTCGACGGCTCCTGGCTGTGGGACCGGCTCGCGCTCTCCGCCCGCGGGAGGCCGGGCACCACCCCCGGCGCGATCCCCGCCGAGCTGGCCCCGGTGCTGCGGCTGTTCGACGCCGCCACGGCAGGCTCGCTCACCGGAGGCCCCTCGGTGCCCTCCGCGGGCGCGCTCTACCCGTACGAGCACCTGGCCGTCGTGACCGATCCCGACGGCGTCCCCTCGGTCTACGCGGTCGACCCGGCGCGCAGGCGCTGCCGACTGGCCGCCCGCGGCAGGCAGGTGCGCGCGGCCCTGGTCGACGGCGGCCTCGCGGACCCCGCGCAGGCCCTCGTGCTGGTCGTGCTGCGCCCCTGGCTGTCGATGCGCAAGTACGGCGACCGGGGCTACGTCTACGCCCAGCTGGACGCCGCCCACGTCGCCACCCACCTGCTGTGCCTGGCCCAGGAGCTGGGGGAGCGCGCCGAACTGCGCTCCAGGGCGTGCGGCGCCCCCCTCGGCGCCCTGCTGGACCTGGAGCGCGGCTGCCGCGCCGTGCACAGCGCGCTCGTCGTCACCGGCTGCGCCGCCGACCCCGTCCCCGGCTGGACGGTCGTGGACGGGCGCGGCGACCCGGTGTGGACGGAGACCCCGTCCTGGCTGGAGGTCGAGTGCTGGCGCTCCCTGGAGGCCTACCGCGCCGCCCCGCCGCCCGCCGCCCCCGGCGCGCTGCCCCGCCTGCCCCTGCTCGCGGGCGACCGGGCCGAGCACGGCTTCCCCTCGGGGCAGGCGGCCACCGCGCTCGCCGCGCGCCGCCGCTCCAGCAAGGACTTCGCCGCCGTCCCGCTGCCCCTGGCCGACCTGGAGCGCGCGCTCGCCGCCCTGGGCACCCCGCTGGCGCTGGACGCGCCCCACGACGCCCGCGTGCGCGCCACCCTCGTGGCCCGCAGGGTCACCGGCGTCGCCCCCGGCAGCTACCCGCTGCCGGACGGCCTGCCCGGCACCAGGCTCGTGGCGGGCGCGCCCGGTGACGAGGAGCTGGTCAGCACCTGCATGGGCCAGGAGCACCTGCGCAACAGCGCCGCGCTGGTCCTGCTGCACACCGACCGGGAGTCGCTGCTGCGCGACGGCGCCGCCAGCATCGAGGCCGCGCTGCTGCGCGCGGGCGCGCTGGCGCACCTGCTCTACCTGGGGGCGGCGGGCGCCGGGGTCGCGGTCACCGCGATCGGGGGCTTCGACGGCTGCCGGTGGCGCGCCCTCGCGGGCCTGCCCGGCACCACCGAGGTGCTGTACGCGGTGCTCCTCGGGGGCGCGGAGGGCGCGGCCCCGACCAAGCTCGACCGGCTCCAGCCCGCCTACGCCCACAACGCGCGGTGAGCCCGGTGCTGGCAGAGCTGACCGCACGGGCGCTGCGCGCCCACGCCCACCGACCGCTGCTCTCCGACGACGGCGGCGTCCTCACCGGCGCCGGGCTGGACGCCGCGGCGAGCGCCGCCGAGACCGGGCTGCGCCCGTTCCTGCCCGAGGTCGCCCCCGCCAGGGTCGGCCTGCAGGCGGGCAACTCCACCGCCTACGTGGTGGTCTACCTGGCCCTGCTCCGCGCGGGCTGCCTGCCCTTCCTGCTCGACCTGGCCACGGCGCCCGCCGAGGTCGCGGGCATCGCCGAGACCTGCGGGCTGGACCTGCTGCTGCACGAGCAGGCCACCGCGCCCCCGCACGGCGTCCACCGGGGCCGGGTCGCGGGACTGGAGGTCACCGCGCTCACCCCCCGCCCCGACCGGCCCGACACGCACCCGGACACCGAGGTGTGCCGCTTCACCTCCGGCTCGACCGGCAGCCCGCACTGCATCGAGTTCTCCGGCCGGGCCGTGCACCGCGCCGCCGCGAACTGGGCCCTGGGCACCGGACTGACCGGCTCGGACACCATCGCCTGCTTCGCCTCGCTGTCCAACGGCCTGGCGTTCAACACCTCCCTGCTGTCGGCGTTCCTGGTGGGCGCCCACCTGCGGCTCGGCCGGGGCCTGCCCACGGCGGGCCGGGTCGCGCGGCTGCTCCAGGCCACCGGGGCCACCCGCCTCACCGGGTTCCCGGCCCTGTACGAGTCCCTGGTCCGCCGGGGCGGGGCGGTCGGCGCGGGGACGCTGCGCATGGCGGTGTCCTCGGCGGCCCCGCTGCCCGCCGAGGTGAAGCTGCGGTTCACCGAGCTGACCGGCGTGCCCGTGCAGAACTACTACGGCGTCGCCGAGGCGGGCCCGCTCACCTTCGCCGCCGACCCGCGCAGCGATCCGGGCCTCGGCCAACCGCTGCCCGGCGTCTCGCTGCGCGCCGGCGAGCCGGGCGACCCCGGACCGGTCCGGGTGCGCAGCGAGTCGATGGGCACCCGCTACCTGGGCTCGCCGGGCCTGCTGGAGGGCCGCGTCGACGACGAGGGCTTCTACCGCACGGGCGACCTCGGGCACCTCGAAGGCGGCAGCCTCGTGCTCGCCGGGCGCGCCGACCAGCTGATCAACGTCGGTGGCCGCAAGGTCGACGCCGCCGAGGTCGCGCGGGTGCTGCGCGGCGCCGAGGGGGTCCGCGACGCCGTCGTGCTGGAGGTGCCCGACCGGCACGGCTCCCCGGCGCTGGCCGCCGTGCTGTGCGGCGGCGACCCGGCCGCCGCGCGCGGGCACGCGGCGGGCCTGCTGGCCGCCCACAAGGTGCCCACGCTGCTGCGCGTCGTCGACGAGATCCCGCGCGGCACCACGGGCAAGCCCGCCCTGTCCGCGCTGCGCAGGCTCTTCGCCTGACCTCCGACCACACCACCGAGGAGCACCCATGCCGGTTCCCGACGACCTGCGCGGCCGGATCGCGCGCATCGTGATCGACTCCGCCGAGGGCGACCTGACCCCGGCCGAGCTGTCCGCCGCGGGCGGCTCGCTGGCCGGGGTGGGCTACTCGTCGCTGTCGCTGATCAGGATGATCGACGCGATCGAGAA
>NZ_JBQGCX010000401.1:0-11652 GCF_052038725.1 Actinosynnema sp. | reverse complement strand
CCCTCGCCCGCCAGCGCCTCCACCAGCCCGGCCACGACCGCGCCCGCGCCCAGCAGGTCCTCGGCGCACGGTCGCAGCGGCCCGCCCGACGCGGGAGCCCCCGAGGTCAGGTCCACGCCCCACCGCTCCCCGGCCGGGACCACCCCGATCGGCCTGCCCCCGGCCAGCTCCACCGCGGCGGCGGCCACCGCGCCCGCGTTGCGCAGGCACCCGGCCAGCACCACCGCCCCCGTCGCCCCGGCGAGCGCGCACAGCGTCGCCCCGTTGGGCGAGGCCAGCGCCACCTCCTCGCCCGGCGGGACCTCCAGCAGCGCCGAGGGCCGCAGCGCCCACCGCGACCCGGCGACCGAGTCCCGCTCGGCCCACCCCACCGGTCGCACGCTCGCGCCCCGCCCCACGGCGACGTCCACCGTGTTTCATCAACTACAGGGTGGCCTGCCGTCACAGGGAAAAGCGCCCTGTGACGGCACCGCCGTGCTGAACGACAGAACGTCGACGACCACGAGGACCGCGCACTCCCCGCCCAGCGCGGACACCCCCTCGCCGCCCCACTCCAGCCTGACCCGGCAACCCTGTTGTCCGAACACGGCGCGCAGGATGGCAGACTTCACCGACGTGCGCGTTTACCTTGGATCGGACCACGCGGGCTTCGAGCTGAAGACCCACCTCGTGCAGTACCTGACCGAGACGGGCCACGAGGTCGTCGACGTCGGCCCGGCGGAGTACGACGCCGAGGACGACTACCCCCCGTTCTGCATCGAGGCGGCCCGCCGCGTCGTGGCCGACGAGGGCAGCCTGGGCATCGTGATCGGTGGCTCCGGCAACGGCGAGCAGATCGCGGCCAACAAGGTCCCCGGCGCCCGCTGCGCCCTGGCCTACAACACCGAGACCGCCCAGCTCGCCCGCCAGCACAACAACGCCCAGCTGATCGGCGTCGGCGGCCGGATGCACACCACCGAGGAGGCCACGGCGATCGTCGAGGCGTTCCTCGCGACCCCGTTCTCCGGGCAGGAGCGGCACGCCCGGCGCATCGAGATCCTCGCCGAGTACGAGCGCACCGGTCAGGCCCCGGCCCTGCCCTGATGCCCACCGCACGCGACCTGCTGTTCCGCGACGCGGACGGCGAACCGCTCTCCGAGCCCGACGAGGTGCTGTACTCCGGCGACCCGCGCTACCTGGCGCGGGTCGCGGACCTCAGGGCGCTGCTCACCGACGAGTCCGCCGAGGGCTACCACCGGTTCCTGGCGGTCCTCGCGCTCACCGCCTGGGGCCACGCCCCGGTGTACCCGGTCGTGGCGGCGATCGCGCGGGCCGGTCGGGGCTCCCCCTGGTACGGCAAGTTCCGCGCGGGCACCGGCGGCGACTACTCGTTCCCGGAGCTGGCGGGCGCCCTCGCCGAGGGCAGGGGCCGCACCGACGACGAGCCCGCCAGGCTGACCGCGCTGCGCGAGCTGCTGGCCCGCGCCGACGAGGTCCGCTTCGACTGGCAGCTCGCCCACGCCGCCGACGAGCCGGAGCTGGCCGACGCGCTGGCGGGTGCCGTGCGGCGCTGCCTGGACCGCGCCGACGAGCCGGACTTCGACCGGCTGCTCCAGGCGGCCGACCTGTGCGCCGTGCTCGGCCGCCACGACCGCCCGCGCGCCGAGGCGCTGGCCCGCGAGCTCCTGGCGCGGGACCCGCGCACGACGATCCGCACCCACCTGTGCCAGGTGGTCCCCTTCACGCCCGAGGCGCGTCAGGGGCGGGTCGATGCCTGAGGGCCACGTGCTGCACCGCATCGCGCGGTTGCACCAGCGCGTCTACGCGGGTCAGGCGCTCACCGTGACCAGCCCGCAGGGCCGCTTCGCCGCCGAGGCCGTGGACGGCCGGGTGCTGGTCAAGGCCGAGGCGCACGGCAAGCACCTGCTCCACGTGTACGGCCCGGACGCGATCGTGCACGTCCACCTCGGCCTGTACGGCAAGTTCGCCGAGCACGAGCCGCCGGTGACCGAGCCGGTGGGCCAGGTGCGGATGCGGATCGTGGGCGAGCGGAGGTGGACGGACCTGCGCGGCCCGGCCGCGTGCGAGGTGCTGACGCTGGACGGGGTCGCGGCGCTGCGCGCCCGCCTCGGCCCCGACCCGCTGCGCCGGGACGCGAAGCCCGCCGAGGCGCTGGCCCGCATCCGGCGCTCCAAGCAGCCGCTGGCGACTTTGCTGATGGACCAGAAGGTCGTGGCCGGGATCGGCAACATCTACCGCGCGGAGCTGCTGTTCCGGCACGGCCTGGACCCGATGAAGCAGGGCAGCGCCGTGGACGAGGAGCTGTGGGCGGCGATGTGGCCGGACCTGGTGGCGCTGATGCGCGACGGCGTGAAGGTGGGCCGGATCGACACCGTCCGCCCGGAGCACCTGCCCGAGGCGACCGGCCGCGCCCCGCGCGAGGACCGGCACGGCGGCGAGGTCTACGTCTACCGGCGCGCCGGGCAGCCCTGCCTGGTCTGCGGGACCCCGGTGGCGCACGCGGTCCTGGCCGCCCGCAACCTCTACTGGTGCCCCACCTGCCAGCAGGGGTGACACACCGAGGGCGGCTTCCCCGAAGGGAAACCGCCCTCGTGGCTGTCACGGCTCAGAAGTCGAAGCCGCCGCCGAAGTCGCCGCCGCCGTCGAACCCGCCGAAGTCGCCACCGCCGAAGTCGCCACCACCGAAGTCGTCGCCACCCGTGTCGCCGCCGCCGTCGCCGCCGGCAGCGCCCTCGGCGCCGTCCGCGTACCCGTCGGCGTAGGCCTCGTTCAGCACGTCCGGCGACACCCCGGACCTCCCGGAGAACATCGCGCTCATCAGCAGCATCGAGCCGACGCCCCAGGCGCCCGCGACCAGCGCCGGCTTCCACCAGGGCTCGCTGTACCAGCCCTGCGGCACCGGCCGCCCGGCCACCACACCACCGGGGTAGTAGTGCGGCGTGTGCTGCCCCGGCTGCGGCGAGGCCGCGTAGCTGTGGCCCTCCACGCTGACGTTCCGGTCCTCGGAGACCCGCCCCGCCTTGCCCTGACCGGTCAGGTCCGGCAGCTCGGGGCCGGGGTCGATGCCCATGGCGGTCCGCGCGGCCCGCACGTAGTACAGGCCCTCCATCGCGGTCTGCGTCACGAGCCTGCACTGCTCGACCGTCTTGGCCTGCTCCATCTGCGACCCGGCGGCGGTGAACCGCTCGGAGGCGTCGGCGAGGGCCTGCGTCGACGCGGTGTCGGTGCCGGTCAGCGACATCACCTGCCCGCCGAGCCGCTCGACCCAGCGCCGCGCGTCGGCCTGCGCGTCCTCGAGCTCGCGCTGCCGGGCCGCCGCGCGGTTGCGCGAGGACACGAAGATCGCGCCCGCCACGACCACGAGCAGCACGAGCACGACTGCGGTGCCCACGGTTCCCTCCAAGGGGTCTCGGCTGTCCGTCCTGCCCGGTGGAACGAACGCGGCCGTTCCCCAGTTCCCCGCACGGGCCGGGAAACCGCCCGTTCGGGTCGAATCCGGCTCAGAACACCTCCGCGCAGTGCGGCTCCTCCTCGCCCAGGAACGCGAGCGTCAACCGGGAGAGCGCCCCCGGCGCCACCTCCCGCACCTCCTGCGCCGCGCCCACCGCGCTGAGCCGCCCCCCGCCCCGGAACGCCGCCCCCAGCGCGCGGGCGCTCGCCACCACCTCCGCGTCCGCCTCCGTCCGCGCCACCGACGCCACCCCGTCCCGCACCGCGAACCGCCACCGCCCGGCGTTCCACGGGCAGAACCCGTCCACGACCTCCAGCACGAGGTCCACGTCCACCGCGTACCGCCGCAGCGGCAGCGCCCGCTCCACGTCCACCAGCCGCACCCACAGCGAGTCCACGAGCCGCCGCGACGCCGCCCTCGGGTCGGCCAGCAGCCGGGTCACCGGCTCGCCGGAGCCCGCGTACTGCTCGACCGAGCCGACCATGTCCAGGTCCAGCAGGTACCGGTAGAGCGCCGCGTACGCCTCGTCCGTGCGCGCCACCAGCTCCCGCACGTGCGCCTCGTGCCGGGGACCGGAGTGCCCCCAGTCGTGCTTGACCCGGTACACCGCGTACCCGTCCGGGTGAACCGCGTACCGGTAGGCGCTGAGCCCGTCCCGATCGGACGGCTCGTCGGCGAAGTGGACCTGCCAGTTCGCCGCGCTCCTGGACAGCCACCCGGTCCGCCGGGGCGCCAGCTCCTGCCGCAGCTCCACCATGAACGGCATCGCCTCCGCGCGCGGGAGCTCCTTGACCCGCGCGTCGCCGACGCCCACGTGCGGCGCGAACGCGGCCCCGCGCGGGAGCGACAGCGCCTGGAAGTCCGCCGCGTGCCCGTACCCGAACCGCCCGTAGATCCCCGCCTCGGACGCCCACAGCGCCGCGATCGCCTCGCGCCCGCGCACCGCGTCCAGCTGGACCCGCATCAGCTCGGTGAGCACCCCGCGCCTGCGGTGGCCCGGCTTGACCGCCACGCCGGTCACCGCCGCCACCGGGTGCTGGCCCGCGCCGGGCAGCGTCAGCCGCCGGGAGCAGATGGTCGCCCCGCCGATCAGCTCGTCGCCGTCCAGCACGGCCGTGCTGCGGGGCGCCTCGAACAGCGGCAGCCACCGCTCGGGTTCGGTGGTGTCCTGGAGGAAGGCGGCGTCGGACAGCCGCTGGAAGTCGCCCAGCTCGGTGATCGAGAAGCTCCTGGTGGTGAACGCCATGCCGAGTTCATACGCCCGCACGGGGGAGAGCGCGAAGCGATTTCCCCCCGACCGGCGGCGCCTGCCCGCGCGCGGCGCGCCCGGTGTGCACACTGGCCCGATGACGCGCGCGAAGCTGCTGGTGCTGCTCAGGTGCCTGTCCACCACCGCGATCGGGTTCCTGCTCGTGGTGCTGGCCGTCCAGTTCGGACCCCGCCTGCTCGGCTAGCCGCGCTCACCCCGCGCCGGGGGTCGAGGTCGACACGATGATCTGCTCGGCCACGAACCGCGCCAGCGGCACCTCCGGCGCCAGGTGCTCGTCGTCGGCGAACGGGGTGAACCGGCCCTTGATGCCCTCGCGCCCGTGCACCAGGGCGTTGCGGGTCTTGAGGATGCGGCGGCTGAGCGCGCTGAGCACCAGCGCCGAGTCCCGCCCGCGCAGGTCCACCTTGTCGCCCTCGGCGAACCGGACCGTCCGCGTCGCGTAGTGCTCGACCAGCCCGCGGTCGTAGGTGGTGAGGTCCTGGACGAGCACGGCCAGGTCCACGTGCCGCTGGAGCACCAGCCGCAGCGCGACCTGCTCGTTGACCACGATCTCGTCGCCCTCCACCCGCGCGGCCCGCCCGACCTTGCGGATCAGCTCCCGCAGGTCCTTCTTGCGCCGGTAGGAGAACGCGGGCGCGGTGAGCGACTGCTGCACCTGGTTGATCAGGTCGTCCTGGTACGCGCTCTCGAAGAAGTGCTCGGCGACGTGGTAGTAGGACAGGAACTCCAGCACCGGGCTGTCCGCCGACACCCCCAGCTGGTAGTGGTGCACCAGGTCGCCGACGTACGCGCGGCGCGGCACGTCCACGTCGCCCGCGCGCGCCCTGCGCACCCGCGAGATCACCGAGGGCCGCACCACGTCGTCGAAGGAGCGCGCGGGCACCAGCGCCACGTCCAGGTTGTAGGCGAGGTGGAACAGCACGGCCTGCGCCGGGGACGTCCAGGACGCCGCGGCGCGCGGGCGCTCCGAGGTGATCCGCAGGGTGAGCAGGCTGGTGGCCTCGCGCAGCAGGTCGAACACCGTCCAGTCGCGCTCCTGCCGCTCCTCCACCAGCCGCTTGGGGTCGAAGGGGCCGAACACGATCCGGTCGGCGGGCACGCCGCGCTCCTTGAGCACGTCCCGCACCCGCAGCAGGTAGCCCACGCTGGGCGGGCCGACCTCGTAGCGCACGCCCTGCTGGTCGTCGGCCAGCACCAGGCCCTCGCCCAGGAGCCTGCGCAGGTTCCCGCTGGGCCTGCTGAACTGCACCAGCACCTCGAACGACTTGTCGGAGGCGACGGCGGTCCCGTCCAGCGGCCGGTGCGCCTCCACCGAGGCCGCCACCGCGGCCAGCTCCGAGGTCGCGGTGGAGATCGAGTGGAAGTCCCCGATGCGGTACGTGTACGCCTCACCCGACCGCGTGACCTTCAACCGAAGGATCTGCGCGATGGCGTCGGCAAGGGAATCGACGTCGAGTTCCACGGCCCGCCTTCCGTCCGCTGTTGTCATCCATTCGTGGGTAATCCGAATGGGAGAAGCAATTCTGCCGGCACGTGGCGCGCTGTTCCGGGCCGGACAATGCTAACCGCTCGGGCATTGCCCTCCGGGCACCCGTGGAATGCCGTGTCGCCCGCGCGCGGCCCGCGACCAGCGCGGTTGCCCGCCCCCGTTCCGGCGCGCGCGGCGGGAAAAGCGGGCGGGCGCATTTCCGGTTCCGCATTCGAGGTGGCGAGCAGTGGAGCGCTCGCGTTCGCGGGGCGGGGGTTTCCCGAAAGCCGGCGGGCGTCGCGCGAGCCGCCCGCGCGCCCGATCGGGCAGCTCGGGATTCCGGACGACGCCCACCCGGCCCGCGCGGCCGTTCGGGGACCGCGCCGTCCCGACCGGACGAGCGCCACTCCGCCCCCGCGACGCCCGCGACCCGCGCGGCACGACCGCGCGGGGTTCGGTCCAAGGGGTGGGGGAGGGCTGCGCGAACCGGCCCCGGAAACGCCGAAGACCGTCCGCTCGGGACGGTCTTCGAAGGCTCTACCAGCGACGATCTGGTGGAGCGGGTGACGGGAATCGAACCCGCATGACCAGCTTGGAAGGCTGGGGCTCTACCATTGAGCTACACCCGCGCAGCGCCCACCGGGTGGGTGCTGAAAACAGCTTAGCGCGTCGCGCTAAGCTCCTGGTGACCGGGGCGTGGCGCAGTTTGGTAGCGCACCCGCTTTGGGAGCGGGGGGTCGCAGGTTCAAATCCTGTCGCCCCGACGGTCTCGGCCCCCTCTGCGCAGCACGAGGGGGCCGCTCCGCATCACGGCCCTGCACGTCGACAGCCCTACGCGGGTGTCGCGGCCACCTGCTCGCTCACCACCTGCGCCGCCGCCGAGACCAGCGCGGTCACCGACGGGTTCGCCGAGTTGTCCTGGCGCCACGCGAACTGGGTGAACACCCGGAACGGCGGGGTCCAGCCGATGCGGCTGAGCCTGCCGTCCGCCAGCTCCGCGGCGACCGTGACCTCCGGCACCAGCGAGATGCCCAGCCCCGAGGCGACCGCCCGCTTGGCCGCGTCGACCGAGTCCAGCGCCAGCACCGGCGACCGCGACTCGGCCTCGTGCAGCCCCAGCGCCCGCTCGAACTGCTCGTGGTAGCTCGCCCCGTTCTCGGCCCTGACCAGGGTGCTGCCCCGCAGGTCCGCCTCGGTCACGGCGCCCGTCCTCGCCAGCGCGTGGCCGGGGCCCGCGACCATCACCAGCGGTTCGGGGCACAGCACCGTGGTCTCCAGCCCGTCCCGCTGCTCGACCGGGCCGATGAAGAACGCGCAGTCCAACCTGCCCTCGCGCACGGCGGCCAGGTTCGACCGGGTTGTTCGCGAGTGCAGCGAGATCTGGACGCTCGGGTAGCGCCAGCACATGTACTCGATCAGGGGTAAGAGCCGGTAGTCGGTGAGGCTCTGGGCGCTGCCGATCACGAGGTGCCCGTGCGGCTCCCCGTTCATGGTGATCGCCTTGCGGGCCTTGTCGGTGAGCGTGATGATGTTGCGCGCGAACGGCAGCAGCTCGACCCCGGCGGAGGTCATCTGGATGCCGCGCGGCAACCTGCGGAACAGGGCGACGCCGAGGGTCTCCTCCAGCGCCTTGATCCTGGTGGTGATCGTGGGCTGAGAGCAGTTCAGCGTGGCGGCGGCCTTCGTGAAGCTGCCGGTCTGCACCACTGTGGTGAACGCCAGAAGTTGACGGGTCTCCATGGAACTCCCCAACGGTCCGTGGTGGATCACGGCGAGAGGCGGTTCGCCGTGGGTTCCGCGCGTGGCGGTGGTCGGCCGGTCCCGGCTGGTGGCCGGGGGTCGGGTCAACATCGCCTCGCGGCCGGGCCCTGGGGTTCCGGGTGGCGCGCAAGCCCGTCGTGCGGCTGCCCGAGCGGCGGACGGGCGGACGCCCGCGTGTTCGGGGGAATCGGCGGAATGGTCTTCATCGGGGTCATCGGCACCTTTTCTGGTAGGTGGTAAAGAGCGCGATGACATGTCTCGCTCGTTCCGTTCCCGGTCGCCCGCCGCGTTCACGTGCACGACGACGGGGCGTCCGGATGACTTAATCGTCTTTCCTGGCCGCCTTCTTGCGGCCTGCGGCGCAACGGTACCGGAATCCCACACTAATGGACTACGGCGAGTGGAGTCATCTCCGGGCGTGAAAGTTTTCTGCGCACCGGTGCTCCGAATGGCCTCACTTCACCTGTAAAGGCTAGCGTTCCGCCGCGTTCGTCGCTGTGGGTAAGAGTGCGCTGCGGCGCCAGTGTTACCCCACTTGAGCCCGCCGCTGTCCGGTTACGCTCGGTTTCACGCTCCCGGTGCACCACGACGCCCTGCGAACGGCCTAGTCGGTGCTGGGCCGGGTGTCCCTCCGGGGCCGCCGGTACGCGGATGTTCCCCGCAACGGCGGAATGGGTGACCGGGAGGGCGGTAAAGGCTGCCCAAACCGGCGCGCCGCCGCGGTCGCGCCCGTTGTCCGCGCAGTGCCCGCCCGGTTCGTCCGCTTCCGGGTCGGCGCGGAAAACCCGCCCCGGACTCGATTCGACGGCGCCCGGCCCGCCGAAAACTATTTCGTGCGCGCGCCGTGTCGGAAAACCGCGCGCCGCCGGGCGGCCGACCTCTCGCACCGCGCGCGCCGCGCCGGGCGCGCGCACCCGCACGTGAACCACCCGGTCGCGGGGTGCCACCCCGGCCGGGGGCGGCCTCGCCTAGACTCAGGCGAATCCCGTCAGCCGCCCGAACCTGGGCGCTGCGGGGTGTTCCGCACGTCCCGTTACGAGGAGACCACGTTGAAGAGCACCGTCGAGCACCTGAGCCCGACGCGGGTCCGGATCAACGTCGAGGTGCCGTTCGACGAGCTCAAGTCGGACTTCGACCGCGCGTACCGCAAGCTGGCCAAGCAGGTCCGCATCCCCGGCTTCCGCCCCGGCAAGGTCCCCGCCCGCGTCCTGGAGAGCCGCATCGGCCGCGCTCCCGTCCTGGACGAGGTCGTGCAGGAGGCCATCCCGGCGAAGTACCTGGAGGCCGTGAACTCCGGCGAGCTGCGCACCCTGGGCCGTCCCGACTTCGAGGTGACCAAGATCGAGGACGGTGACACCATCGAGTTCACCGCCGAGGTCGACGTCCGCCCCGAGATCACCGTGCCCGCGTTCGGCGAGCTGTCGGTGAGCGTCGGCGAGCAGGAGGTCACCGACGAGGACGTGGCCACCCAGCTCGACGAGCTGCGCGCCCGCTTCGGCACCCTCACCGGTGTGAAGCGCCCCGCCCAGCAGGGTGACTTCGTCGTGGTCGACCTGTCCGCCACCGTCGACGGTGAAGAGGTCGAGGAGGCCAAGACCTCCGGCCTGTCCTACGAGATCGGCTCCGGCCAGCTCGTCGAGGGCATCGACGAGGCCCTGGTCGGCGCCTCCGAGGGCGAGACCAAGAACTTCACCACCAAGCTGGTCGCCGGCGACCACGCGGGCCGCGACGCCGACGTCGTCGTGGTCCTCAACAGCGTGAAGGAGCGCCAGCTCCCCGAGCTGGACGACGAGTTCGCGCAGCTGGCCAGCGAGTTCGACACGCTCAACGAGCTCAAGGACGACCTGCGCACCCGCCTCGGCCGGGTGAAGAAGATGCAGCAGGGCGTCGAGGCCCGCGACAAGGTCCTGGAGGCGCTGCTCGCCGGCGTCGAGGTCCCGCTGCCCGAGGCCGTCGTGCAGAGCGAGATCGAGGTCCGCGAGCACGACGCGGTGCACTCCTTCGACCACGACCAGGAGCGCTTCGACGCCTGGCTGGCCGAGCAGGGCCAGACCAAGGAGGAGTTCGACGCGGAGGTCCGCACCGCGTCCGAGCAGGCGGTCAAGACCCAGCTCGTGCTGGACGCCATCGCCGACGCCGAGCAGCTCACCGTCTCCGACGCCGAGCTGACCGAGCGGATCATCTACCAGGCCCAGCGCTTCGGCGTCAGCCCCGACGAGTACGTCAAGCGGGCGCAGCAGTCGGGCCAGCTCGGCGCGATCTTCGCGGACGTGCGGCGCGGCAAGGCGCTGGCCACCGTGGTGCGCCAGGCGACCGTGACCGACGAGTCCGGCGAGAAGCTCGACCTGGACGAGCTGTTCGGCGAGGCCAAGCCCGCCGAGGGCGACTCCACCGAGGAGTGAAGCCCTGAGCGAACGCGGGCGGTGTCGGGAAGGCGACGCCGCCCGCCTTCGTTAAGGTCGGGGTGAAGGGGTTCGCACGGCGCAGCGGGCGCACCGCAGGCCTGAACCAGGCGGGCGGGCCCCACTGAAGACCGGCGAGCACAGGACCAGGAGATTCCAGTGAGCCAGTTCCACGCGCCGCAGTCCCGGTACGTGCTTCCCTCGTTCGTCGAGCGCACGAGCTACGGCGTCAAGGAGTCCAACCCGTACAACAAGCTGTTCGAGGAGCGCATCATCTTCCTCGGCGTGCAGGTGGACGACGCGTCGGCGAACGACGTGATGGCCCAGCTGCTCGTGCTGGAGTCCGAGGACCCCGACCGGGACATCCTGATGTACATCAACTCGCCGGGTGGCTCGTTCACCTCGCTGATGGCCATCTACGACACCATGCAGTTCGTCCGCCCGGACATCCAGACCTACTGCCTCGGCCAGGCCTCCTCCGCGGCGGCCGTGCTGCTGGCGGCGGGCACCCCCGGCAAGCGCCACGCGCTGCCGAACGCGCGGGTGCTGATCCACCAGCCCGCCACCGAGGGCGTGTACGGCCAGGTGTCCGACCTGGAGATCCAGTCGAACGAGATCCAGCGCGTGCGCAGGCTGCTGGAGTCCACCCTGGCGCACCACACCAACCGCTCCCCGGAGCAGGTGCGCGCCGACATCGAGCGCGACAAGATCCTGACGGCCGAGGAGGCCAAGGAGTACGGGATCGTCGACACCGTTCTGCCTTACCGGAAGCTCTCGGCCAGGTCCTGACGGCCTGCCCCCGACACGCCGTGCCCGACGGGTTGCCGCCGGGTTCGCCGGGTCGGGGGCACGCTGGTGCTCCCACCCACGCGGGTGGGCCAGGTACCTTCGAGGGGAACACGGCGGTCTCCCGCTCTCCGCGCGGGGACCCGCCTCATCAGCAGTCAGGCGCGCCGACCCCCGGTGCGCCGGAGGGGACAGAGGTCAGCGGTCATGGCGCGTATCGGTGACGGCGGCGACCTGCTGAAGTGCTCTTTCTGCGGCAAGAGCCAGAAGCAGGTGAAAAAACTCATCGCCGGCCCCGGCGTCTACATCTGCGATGAGTGCATCGACCTCTGCAACGAGATCATCGAGGAGGAGCTCGCCGACTCCACCGAGCTCTCCTGGGATGCGTTGCCCAAGCCGCGGGAGATCTACGAGTTCCTGGATTCGTATGTGATCGGTCAGGACCAGGCGAAGAAGGCGTTGTCGGTGGCGGTCTACAACCACTACAAGCGGGTGCGCTCGGAGGGGGAGCGCC
>NZ_JBQGCX010000400.1:0-2805 GCF_052038725.1 Actinosynnema sp. | reverse complement strand
GGGTGTGCTCGTCCGACCGCTGACCCCAGCCGACCACGACCTGCTCGACGCCGCCGTGCGCCTCTTCCGCGCCACCGAGGTCGCCGACCACACCCCGTTCCTGACCGACCCGGCCACGATCGCGTTCGTCGCGCTGGAAGGGGGCGAGGTCGTCGGCTGGGCCTGGGGCATTAGGCAGCGGCACGCGGCGGGCTACTCGCAGGTCCAGCTCTACGAGCTCGCCGTCGCCGAGGCCAGCAGGCGACGCGGGGTGGGGCGGGCCCTGCTCACCGCGTTCCGCGACCTCGCGCGCGCCGAGGGCCACCGCCGCATGTGGCTGTTCACCGACCAGGACAACACCGCCGCCAAGGCCCTGTACGCCGCCGAGGGCGGTGAGCCCTCCCCGCACGACGACGCGGGCTACTGGTGGCAGCTCTGACCCGCTCCCCCCTGACTCACTCCCCGCGCACCAGCTCCCAGAAGTGCGCCACGTGCTCGGCCATGTCCGTGCCCCCGTCGTACAGCCACGCCGTCTGCAACCCGTCCAGCAGCGCCGTGACCAGCACCGCGAGCTTGTCCGGGTCCGCCGCCGCGGGCATCCGCCCCTCCGCCTGCAACCGCCGGATCGCCTCGGCGGTGTCCGCGCGCAGCGCCCGGTACCGCTCGCCGAAGTACTCGTGCGACGGGTGCTCCGGCTCCACCGCCTCCGCCGACACCCGGTTGTACAGCCGCACCAGCCCCGGCACGCCCGCGTTGTGCCGCACCAGCCGCACGTACGCGTCCGGCAGGTCCGCGCTCTCCCCGTCGCCGAGGAACTCCGCCCGGTCGGCCTCGTCGCGCCGCCGCAGGATCTCGGTGAACAGCTCCTCCTTGGACCCGAAGTGGTGCATCAGCCCCGCCTGGCTCAGGCCCACCGCGTCGGCCAGCTCGCGCACCGTGGTGCGCCGGTAGCCGTTGCGCGCGACCAGGTCGAGCGCTGTGGTGAGGATCTCCTCCCGCTTGGCCAGCCCCTTCGCGTACGAGCCCCGTCGAGTCATGGTGGCGAATCTATCCGTTGCCACCCAAAACCGAGCGGTATACGGTGTTCGTGGAGTCAAAAACCGAACATCATACGGTTTTTAAAGGGGATGCCGATGAGCACCGACCAGCCCACCGTGCCCGCGTCAGTGGCCGACCAGGCCGCGCTCGGCAGCGGCGCGGACATGTGGACCACGAAGGCGGTCGGCGACGTGCCGTCGATCTTCGTCACCGACGGCCCGCACGGCCTGCGCAAGCAGACCGGCGACACCGACAACCTCGGCATCGGCGGCAGCGTCCCCGCGACCTGCTTCCCGCCCGCCGTCGGCCTCGCGCAGAGCTGGGACGCCGACCTGGTCGAGCGGGTCGGCCGGGCCCTCGGTGAGGAGTGCCGGGCCGAGGGCGTGTCCGTCCTGCTCGGACCGGGCGTGAACATCAAGCGCGACCCGCGCTGCGGCCGCAACTTCGAGTACTACTCCGAGGACCCGCTGCTCTCCGGCGCGCTCGGCGCGGCCTGGGTGCGCGGCGTGCAGTCGCGGGGCGTGGGAGCCTCGCTCAAGCACTACGCGGCCAACAACACCGAGACCGACCGGATGCGCTCCAGCTCCAACGTCGACCCGCGCACCCTGCGCGAGGTGTACCTGCGGCCGTTCCAGCGGGTCGTCGAGGACGCCCAGCCGTGGACGGTCATGTGCGCCTACAACCGGATCAACGGCGTGCACGCGTCCGAGGACCGCTGGCTGCTCACCGACGTGCTGCGCGGCGAGTGGGGCTTCGAGGGCGCCGTGGTCAGCGACTGGGGCGCGGTGCGCGACCGGGTGGCCGCCGTGTCGGCCGGGCTCGACCTGGAGATGCCCGGCGGCGGTGACACCGACGCGGACGTCGTCGCCGCCGTCGAGGCGGGCGAGCTGGACCCGGCCGTGGTCGAGCTGGCCGCGTCGCGGGTCGCCGCGCTGGCCGCCAAGGGCGTGGCCGGTCGCCGCTCCGACGTCGTGCTGGACGTCGACGCGCACCACGCGCTGGCCCGCGAGGTCGCCGCGCGCTGCGTCGTGCTGCTCAAGAACGAGGGCGCCGCGCTGCCACTCGCCCCCGGCTCGTCCGTCGCCGTCATCGGCGCGTTCGCGCGGGCCCCGCGCTTCCAGGGCGGCGGCAGCTCGCACGTGAACCCGACCAGGGTCGACGTGCCGCTGGACGAGATCCGCCGCCACGCGCCGTCCGCGACCTTCGCCGCCGGCTTCACCACCGACGGTTCCGGCGACGCGGCGGCCCTGCGCGCCGAGGCCGTCGCCGCCGCGGGCGCCGCGGAGTCCGCCGTGCTGTTCCTGGGCCTGGCCGCCGACCAGGAGTCGGAGGGCTTCGACCGCGAGCACATCGAGATCCCCGCCGAGCAGGTCGAGCTGCTGGCCGCCGTGCTCCAGGCCCAGCCCCGCACCGCCGTCGTGCTCTCCCACGGCGGCGCGCTGCGCCTGGCCCCCCTCGCGGGCGCGCCCGCCCTGCTGGACGCCGCGCTGCTCGGCCAGGCGGGCGGCGCGGCCGTCGCGGACGTGCTGTGCGGCGCGGTCAACCCGTCCGGCAGGCTCGCCGAGACCGCGCCCACCCGGCTGGAGGACACCCCCGCGTTCCTGAACTTCCCCGGCGAGCGCTCGCAGGTCTACTACGGCGAGGGCCTGCACGTCGGCTACCGCTGGTACGACGCCCGCGACGCCGCCGTCGGCGTCCCGTTCGGCCACGGCCTGTCGTACACCAGCTTCGAGCACCGGGACCTGACCGTCTCCGCCTCCGAGGCCGGGATCACCGCGTCGGTGACGG
>NZ_JBQGCX010000399.1:0-3859 GCF_052038725.1 Actinosynnema sp. | reverse complement strand
GTGGTGCGCGCCCACCCGGACCCCGAGGAGGCCAGGGGGCGGTTGCGGGAGCTGGGGGAGCGGGAGCGGTTCAGCGGGCGGGAGAGCGAGCGCGCGCGGGGCGGGCGCTAGTTCAACGGCTTGCGGGCCAGCAGGAACAGGTGCTCCTCCGGGACGGCGCCGGGGAAGTCCGGGGTGAACTCGCCGTGCCGCTCGTGCTCGACGCGCAGCCCGGTGGACTCGACCAGCGCGCGGAACGCGGGCGCCGGGAAGCTCGTGCAGCGCACCGGCTGGCCCAGCCAGACCAGGTCCACGCCCTCGACGTCGGCGGGCACGGTCGCCACGGCCAGCAGACCGCCGGGGACCAGCCGGTCGGCGAGGTCGGCCAGCACGCGGGCCTGGTCGGCGCGCGGCATCTGGAGCAGCGGGAAGAACGCGGTGACCGCGTCCAGCGACTCCGGCGCGGCGGGCAGCTCGCGCACGTCCACCAGCTCGAACCGCGCCCCCGGCACCCGCTCGCGGGCCAGCTCGACCATCGTCGTGGACACGTCGCACCCGGTCACCCGGTGCCCGGCGGCGACCAGCCGCTCCGCGGTGGGCCTGCCGGTGCCCGACCCGACGTCGAGCACCCGCGCCCCCTCGGGCAGCTCCGCCAGCAACCAGTCGAGCGCGGCGAGCTGCTCGGGCAGGTCCGCGAAGGCCCGCTCGTAGTCCGCGCCGAGCGCGTCGAACGCCCGCGCGGCCGGATCGGGGAGGTGTCCGCCGTGGACGGTCATCGCGCAGCGCTCCTGTCCCGGCGCCGGGGGCGGCCCGGCACCACGATCGCCGGTGCTCCTGCCCCGGCACGCTAGCGCCGCGCGCGCCCGGCCGACACCGCTGCCGGTGGGATCAGCCGCCCGCGTCCTCCCCCTGGAACGACGGAACCGGGACCCGCCTCGAAGGCGGGCCCCGGTCCGGGGTCCGGCACACCTCACGCGCGCCCGCGCGTCACCCCGTGGTCGCCAGCGACCTCAGGAAGAACGCCACGTTCGCCGGGCGCTCGGCGAGGCGGCGCATGAAGTACCCGTACCACTCCCCGCCGTACGGCACGTACACGCGCATCCGCTTGCCCTCGGCCGCCAGGCGCACCTGCTCGTCCGGCCTGATCCCGTACAGCATCTGGTGCTCGTGCCCGTCGGCCCCGCGCCCCGCCGCCAGTTCACCGGCGATCGCGATCAGCCTCGGGTCGTGCGAGGCCACCATCGGGTAGCCCTCGCCCGCCATCAGCACCTTCAGGCACCGCACGTACGCCAGGTCCACCTCGGCCTTGGACTGGTACGCCACCGACTCCGGCTCCTGGTACGCGCCCTTGCACAGCCGCACCCGCGAGCCCGCCACCGCCAGGTCGCGGCAGTCCTGCTCGGTCCGCCTCAGGTACGCCTGGAGCACCGCGCCGACCCACGGGAAGTCCACCCGCAGCTCGCGCAGCACCGACAGCGTCGAGTCGGTGGTGGTGTGGTCCTCCATGTCCAGGGTGACCGTCGTGCCCGCGTCGGCCGCCGCCGAGCAGATCGCCCTGGCGTTCTCCAGCGCGATCTTCTCGCCGTCCACCGGCAGGAACTGGCCCACCGCCGACAGCTTCACCGACACCTCGGCCCGGTCCGCGTAGCCCGCGTCGTCCAGCCGCCCCAGCAGCTCCACGTACGCGCGCACCGTGCCCGCCGCCTGCGCGGCGTCCTTCGTGTCCTCGCCCAGGTGGTCGAGGGTGACGAGCCTGCCGTCCGCGAGCAGCTCACCGGTCGCGGCGATCGCGTCCGCGGTGGTCTCGCCCGCGACGAACCTGCGCACCACCGGCTTGGTCAGCGGGGTGCTCTCCACCAGGGACCTCGCCGCCGACGAGCGCGAGGCCGCGAGCAGTGCCGAGCGCAGCACGGGTCAGCCCTCCTGGTGGGGGTAGGCGACCGAGGTCGGGGCCACGAAGGTCTCCTTGATGGAGCGCGGGCTGACCCAGCGCAGCAGGTTGTGCACCGAGCCTGCCTTGTCGTTGGTGCCGGACGCCCGGCCGCCGCCGAACGGCTGCTGGCCGACGACCGCGCCGGTCGGCTTGTCGTTGACGTAGAAGTTGCCCGCCGCGAACCGCAGCACCTGCTGGGCGTGCGCGACGGCCGCCCGGTCGCGGGCGATGATCGCGCCGGTCAGGCCGTACGGGGACACCGACTCCATCTGCTTGAGCACGGTGTCGTAGTCGCCGTCCTCGTACACGTGCACGGCCAGCACCGGGCCGAAGTACTCGGTGCGGAACACGTCGTGCTCCGGGTCCGAGCCCAGCAGCACGGTCGGGCGCACGAAGAAGCCCTCGGAGTCGTCGGCCGTGCCGCCCGCCGCGACCTCCAGCGACGAGTCCGAGCGCGCCGCCTCCAGCACGCCGGACAGCTTGTCGAACGAGCGGCGGTCGATGACCGCGCCCAGGAAGTTGGAGAAGTCGGTGACGTCGCCCATCTTCAGCGACTCGACCTCGGCCAGGAAGTCGTCCTTGATCCGGTTCCACACCGAGCGCGGCACGTAGGCGCGCGCGGCCGCCGAGCACTTCTGGCCCTGGAACTCGAACGCGCCGCGCACCAGCGCCGTGCGCAGCACCTCGGGGTCGGCCGACGGGTGGGCGAGCACGAAGTCCTTGCCGCCGGTCTCGCCGACGATCCTCGGGTACGAGCGGTACCCGGCGATGTTCGCGCCGACCTGGCCCCACAGGTGCTGGAAGGTCCTGGTGGACCCGGTGAAGTGGATGCCCGCGAGGTCCGGGTCGGCCAGCGCCACCTCGGACACCGCGAGGCCGTCGCCGGGCAGCAGGTTGATCACGCCCGGAGGCATCCCCGCCTCCTCCAGCAGCCGCATGGTCAGGTGCGCGGCGAAGCTCTGCGTGGGCGAGGGCTTCCACAGCACCACGTTGCCCATCAGGGCGGGCGCGGTCGGCAGGTTGCCCGCGATCGCGGTGAAGTTGAACGGGGTGATCGCGTAGACGAAGCCCTCCAGCGGGCGGTGGTCGGTGCGGTTCCACACGCCGGGGCTGGACTTGGGCTGCTCGGCCAGCAGCTGGCGGCCGAAGTGGACGTTGAAGCGCCAGAAGTCGATCAGCTCGCAGGCCGCGTCGATCTCGGCCTGGATCGCGGTCTTGGACTGGCCCAGCATGGTGGCCGCGTTCAGCGTGGAGCGCCACGGGCCCGCCAGCAGGTCGGCGGCGCGCAGCAGGATCGCGGCGCGGTCGTCGAAGGACAGGGCGCGCCACGCGGGCGCGGCGGCGCGGGCCGCCTCCAGCGCGTCGCGGGTGTCCTGGTGGGTGGCGCCGTGCAGGGTGCCCAGCACCGCGCGGTGGTTGTGCGGCTGCACCACGTCGAACCGCTCGCCGCCGCCGACGCGCTGCTCGCCGCCGATGGTCGCGGTCAGCTCCAGCGGCTCCTTGGCCAGCTCGGCCAGCTTGGCCTGCAGCTCGGCGCGCTCGGGCGTTCCGGGGGCGTAGCCGAGCACCGGCTCGTTGACCGGGGCGGGCACTGAGGTCACGGCATCCACGGCAGGCTCCTTCGCGACGTGCTGCTGGGGTACCGCAACGGTAGGTCGCGGTCACCTGCGCACCGTTGTCCGCACGTCTAGGCTTGCCATTCCGCCGTTGTACGAATGGACAAAAGAGCATGAGCCTGCGCCAGGTGCTGATGGCCTTGGGCGAGGAGCTGGTGGAGGTGCGGGCCGCGCCGCGCGGGCTGGAGGCGGACGTCCGCGACATCGTCATCCTCGACCCGGAGGACGTGCCGCTCGTGCGGCCCGGTGACCTCGCGCTGGTCATCGGCGCGCGCGGCCGGGCGGCGTTGCCGCTGGTCAGGGCGGCCGGGGTCGGGGGCGCGGCGGCGGT
>NZ_JBQGCX010000398.1:0-3810 GCF_052038725.1 Actinosynnema sp. | reverse complement strand
CCCTCGACGCCCTGGACGAGCGGCAGCAGCGCGAACACGATCGGCACCGCCCCGCGCAGCCCCGACCAGGACACGAACACCTGCTCACGCCACGGCACCCCGAACGGCAGCGCGGCTGCGGCCACCGACAGCGGTCGCGCGAGCAGCACCAGGACGGCGCCCGCGACCAGCGCGGGCACCACGGCGTCGACCAGGCGCGCGGGCGACGCGTACAGCCCGAGCAGCACGAACAGCCCGATCTGCGCGACCCACCCGAGCCCCTCGGCGAACGAGAGCGTGTCGGACCGGTGCGGCAGCCGCGAGTTCCCGAGCACCACCGCGCCCGTGTACACCGCCAGGAACCCGGACGCGT
The DNA here is from genome assembly GCF_052038725.1 of Actinosynnema sp. Classification (NCBI taxonomy): domain Bacteria; kingdom Bacillati; phylum Actinomycetota; class Actinomycetes; order Pseudonocardiales; family Pseudonocardiaceae; genus Actinosynnema; species Actinosynnema sp. The sequence goes on along the minus strand of NZ_JBQGCX010000398.1, from coordinate 3,458 downwards.
GCGCGAAGTCGCCCACCGTGTAGGCGAGCAGGCACACCGCGACGGTCGCCAGCGGGTACAGGCCGGTGGCGGGCAGCGCGGCCCTGCGCAGCCCGAGCGCGCCGAGCCAGCCGAGCCCGATCCCGATGGCCGCGCCCGCGAGCAGCTCGTAGACCATCAGCAGCGGCGCGGTCCAGGTGATCGCGTCGGTGGACGCCAGCAGCACCACGGCGATGTACACCGGCGCGTCGTTGATGCCGGACTCCAGCTCCAGCGCGCCGATCAACCGCTTGCCGACCCCGACCCCGCGCAGCACGCTGAACACCGCCGCCGCGTCGGTCGACGACAGCACCGCGCCCCACAGCAGGGCGGTGCGCCAGTCGAGCCCGAGCAGGTGGTGCAGCGCGACCCCAGTGACCCCGATCGAGATGCCCACGGACACCGTCGACAGCCCGATCCCCAGTCCCAGCGCGGGTTTCACCGCGTTCCACCGGGTGGTCAGACCGCCTTCCACGAGGATCAGGACCAGGGCGATGGTGCCCAGCGAGCGGGTCAGGTCGGCGTCGGAGAACTGGATGCCGAGCACCGACTCGCCCAGCAGCACCCCGATTCCCAGGTACAGCAGCAGTGAGGGCAGTCCCAGCCTGGTGGAGACCCTGACCGCGACCACCGCGGCCATGAGAACCGCTGCACCGATACCGAGGATGACGCTGACGTCGCCCACTCAACCTCCCGGTTGTCCTTCACGACGGGGTTCCATTCTCCCCCCACGCCGCTGACGTGGGTCATCGCGCCCGCGAACCCCGGCACCGGAACCCCAGCACCGGAACCCCGAAGGCCACCCGGCAAGCGCATTCCCCGCACGGCCGGACGACCGCGCGGAAGACCACCCGGAGCACCCCCGGAGTGCTGCGCTGAGCGCGCTCCGGGCACAGCACCGGGAGCACCGCTCGGGCACCCACCACCGGGCACCCACCACCGGGCGCTCGCAGGGAACGCCGCTCAGGCATACCAGCAGGCACCCTGCCGAGGCGACCGCTCGGGCACACCACCAGACACCCTGCCGAGAGCACCACCAGGCACCCTGCCAAGAGCACCGCTCGGGCACGTCGCCAGGCACCCCGCCGAGAGCACCACCGGATACCCGTCGGGGCACTTTTCAGACGCCCCACTGAGCACCCCGCCAGACACCCGCCAGGCACCCCGCCGGGAGCACCGTCCCCAGAGGACCGACGCCCGCTCCGAACGCGACCGGGAGCGCCCCGCACGTTCGACGTCCGCACGAAGAGCGCCCGACCCGCGTCACGCGCGGGAGCTCAAGCGCAAGACCCACGACCCGAGGGAAGACCACCGCCGGACGACCGCGAGGAGGGCACCACGAGGAGACCACCGCCTCCGGCAGTCCCTGACAAACCCACGATCAGCTTTCCACCCGCAGCGCGATGCCGTCCAGCACCCGCGCGAGACCAAAATCGAACCACTCGTTCAGGTCACGCTCACCGGGCGCCGCCCCGGCGGCCAGCTCGCGCACCCACGGGTAGTCCACGGCCTCCGCCCACTTCCCCCTGGCGCCCCACCACTGCGGCCCGCTGACCCCGGTGTCGCGGGCCTGCTCGCTCTCGCTGACCAGCAGCAGCGCCATCCCCTGCACGTACCCGCTGACCAGCAGGAACACCGACAGCCCGGTCGCGGGGTCAACCCCGTGCCCGGCGAGCGCCCCGAGGTAGCGGTCGACCACCGCGATCAGCTGCGGCCCGAGCGGCGGCCTGCTGGTGCCCAAAGCCCCCAACGCCCACGGGTGCTCCCGGTACAACGACCACTCCCCGCGGGCCTCCCGCTCCAGCACCTCCCGCCAGCCGAGCCCCTCGCCCGAACCGCCAGCGCCACCACCGGCCCGGCCCCGCGAGGGTCCGTGCGCCTCGACGAGCACCGCGTCGACCATGGCCGAGATCAGGTCCGCCCGCCCCGAGACGTGCCGGTACAGCGACATGGTCGCCACCCCGGCACGCGCGGCGAGCGCCCGCATCGACACCGCGCCCAGCCCCTCGGCGTCGGCCAGCTCGATCGCCGCCCGCACGACACCCGCCCGGTCCCACGACGGCCCACCACCCCGCCGCCGCGCACCCGGTCCACCACTCGCACCACGCCCCCGCGCGCCGGCATCCGCCGCACCCCGCGCCGCACCGGTCGACCCCACCCCGACGCCCGCGCCACCCCGAGCAGCCCCCACGTCCCAGGCGTCACCCCCGAGCCCCGCCCCGCGCCGAGCCGCACCACGCCCGCGCGGGTCGTCCCCGGCGTCCCGCCGCGCCCGGTACGCCCGCGCCTGGCAGGCCCGCCCGCAGTACCGCCGAGGCCGCCCCCGAGCCGCCCGCTCCACCGGAGCCCCGCACTGCGCGCACCCCACCGCGCCCCCTTTTCATCACACGAACACTGCGTGACGCAAACGTTGAAGCACCAGCGCAGCCGAGGAAATCATCGAACTACAGCGTACGAGCGAAGGAGCGGAAGATGCAGGTGCGCAAGGCAGCACACGACGAGTTCGACGCCGTGGTGGACCTGGTCCAGCGCGCGGCGGCCGACGAGGTCGTCACGGCGTGGGTGCTGGACTCGGCGGAGGTCAGGAACGCGGACCAACCCCTCACGGACAAGATCATCCGCACGCTGGTGGAGGAGCAGCTCGGCAGGTGCGACGCGCTCGTCGCCGAGGACGAGCGCGGTCTCGCGGGGTACGCGCTGTGGGCCGAGACCAGCGGTGAGACCCCGAAGCCGGACGGGATGCCGCCGAGGGCCGAGGCGCTGTTCACCCTGATGGCGGCCGTGCACCCGACCTACCCGCACCTCTACCTGGCCACCACCGCGGTCCTGCCCGAGCGCAGGGGCCAGGGCGTCGGCGGCCTCCTGCTGGCCCACCGGCTCGCCGACACCGGCGGCCTGCCCTGCTACCTGGAGGCGAGCACCACCCGCTCGGCGGCCCTGTACGCCCGGCACGGCTTCACCCGCGCCGGCGACCCGATCGCACTGCCCGAGAACGGCCCGACCATGTTCCCGATGCTGCGACCGGCAGCGGGCTGAACCACCCCGCCCGAACCGCAGAACCCGAGCCGAAAAGCCAGAGCGACCAGGCCCGAACCGCCCGACCTACCCCCCGAGCAGCTCCGCCAGCACCCCGTCCGCCCCGTCGGGCGCGGGGTCGATGACCACGACCTTGTCGCGCCCCCGCTCCCCCGACACGATCTCCACGTCCTGCCTGCGCACCCCGAACGCCTTGGCCAGCGCCCTGCGCACCGCCTCGTTGGCCTTCCCCTCGACCGCGGGCGCGGCCACCGACACCACGAGGGCGCGCTCGTCCCAGCGCCCGCCCACGGCGTCGCGCTTCGACCCCGGCTTCACCCGCACCGCGAACTTCAGCATCACACCCCCCACCGACAAGAACGCCCCCGGAAGCAGACCGGTCCCGGCACACCACCCGAACGAGC
>NZ_JBQGCX010000397.1:0-5516 GCF_052038725.1 Actinosynnema sp. | reverse complement strand
GGGGGTTTGGCCCTGGGGGGGGGGGGGGCTGCGTGGGGGGGTGCCGCGCTGTCCACGCCTGGGGCTCCTCGTGTGCCGGGGGGCGGCGGGTGCCGCTCGTCCGTTCAGGTTAACGAGTTCACGCAGGTGGGGACAGGGGATCGGGGTCGGACGAAAGTAGTAGATCCGGCGGGTGGGCCACCGCCGCGCCGCACGATCGGGGGATGTCACAGCTCGTGGGCGAGGTGGTCGGCGACCGGGGGCGCGGCGCCGGTTTACCGGGGCCCGGCGCGGATAGCCCCCTCCGGACGGCAGCCGGGAGTCCGCGCGAGGTGGTGCGGGGCCGGTCGCCAGGGACGGAGGAGTGGCGTGGCACTGGCATCGCGGATGGGCACGGCGCGGGTGTTCGGGCGGGTTCTGCTGCCCACCCTGGCCAAGGGGGTGATCGTCCGGCGGCCCGGTGTGCTGGCGCTGGAGCAGCGGGTCCAGGCCGACGAGGCGGCCATCCGGACGGTGGCCGCGCTGCGCGCCGAGCACGGGCCGGGGCCGGTGCGGCTGCGGGTGCCGGGGCGGAGCGTGGCGCTGGTGGTGTCGGTGGAGGACGTGGTCCGGCTGCTGGACGGCACACCCGAGCCGTTCGCGCCCGCGACCTTCGAGAAGCGGGCCGCGCTGCGGCACTTCCAGCCGCACGGGTCGCTGGCCACGCGCGGGCCCGAGCGGGCGGAGCGGCGGCGGTTCAACGAGGAGGCGCTGCGGCCGGGGAACGCCGACTGGGAGCGGGTGGTGCGGGACGAGGTGGACCTGCTGGTCCGGCACGCGCGCAGCACCGGGGTGCTGACCTGGGACGCGTTCTCGCAGGCGTGGTGGCGGGTGGCCCGGCGGATCGTGTTCGGGAGCGGGGCTCGGGGGGACGAGGAGCTGACGGCCGAGCTGGGGGCGTTGCGGTCGGCCGCCAACTGGGCGTACCTGCGGCCACGCCGGGAGGGGCTGCGGCGGCGGTTCGAGGAGCGGGTGCGCGGGCACGCCGAGCGCGGCGAGGCCGGTGGGCTGGCCCGCGGGCGGGCGGTCGAGGACGTGGTCGAGCAGGCGCCGCACTGGCTGTTCGCGTTCGACGCGGCCGGGATCGTGGCGATGCGGGCGCTCGCGGTGGGCGCGGCGGGCGACGAGCCGGGGTCGGTGAGCGTGCTGGAGTCGGCGCGGCTGTGGCCGACCACGCCGGTGATCCTGCGCGAGAGCACGCGGGAGACCGACTGGCACGGGGAGGCGCTGCCCGCCGGGACGACGTTCGTGGTCTTCACGCCGTACTTCCACCGGGCGCACGGCGACTCCTACCGACCGGACCTGTGGCCGCAGGGCGCGCCGGGCGTGGTGCCGTTCAGCGGCGGCCCGGCGGTGTGCCCCGGTCGGGACCTGGTGCTGGCGAGCGCCGGTCTGGCGGTGGAGGTGCTGCGGGAGCAGCTGGTGTTCCGCAAGCGGTTGCGCGAGCCGCTGCCCGCGACGCTCGACCACTTCGCGCTGGCGCTGGAGGTGGACACCCCCGAGGACGCCCGGCCGCGCGCCCGCGCCGGTCGGGGCGACTGAGGCCGGGCCGCGCGTGGGCGCGGGCTAGCGCACCTTCGCCGGCTCCAGCGGGTACGGGATGAAGGTGCTGCGGTTCGCGTCCACGCGCAGCGGCCTGCCGATCGGGGGCATCGAGCGCTGCGGGCACAGCGGGCGGTCGCAGGTCTGGCAGCCGGGGCCGATCGGGGTGGCCGCCGAGGCGTCCTCCAGGTCGACGCCGGTGGAGTAGACCAGGCGCGAGGCGTGCCGGATCTCGCAGCCGAGGCCCACCGCGTAGATCTTGCCGGGGCTGGCGTAGCCGCCCCGGCTGCGCGAGACGGTGCGGGCCACCCACAGGTAGCGCTGGTTGTCCGGCATCGCGGCGACCTGGGCGACCACCTTGCCCGGTGAGGAGAACGCGCCGTAGACGCTCCACAGTGGACAGGTTCCGCCCGCGCGGGAGAAGTGGAAGCCGGTGGCGGACTGGCGCTTGGAGACGTTGCCCGCCCGGTCCACCCGCACGAACGAGAACGGGATGCCGCGCTCGCCGGGCCGCTGCAGGGTGGTGAGGCGGTGGCAGATGGTCTCGAAGCTCAGCGCGAAGTGGTCGGCCAGCAGCTCGAGGTCGTAGCGCAGCTCCTCGGCGCTCTCGTGGAACGAGCGGTACGGCAGCAGCAGCGCGGCGGCGGCGTAGCGGGCAAGGCCGATCCGGATCAGCGACCGCACCGGACCCTCCGGCTCGCGGCTCTCCTGGACGATCGCGTCCAGCTCGTCGCCGAACTCCAGCAGCGCGATCTGGGTGGCCATGCGGAACGCCTGCTGGCCGGGGCGCAGGTTGCCGGACAGCCGCAGCACCCGGTTCACCGGGTCGTAGTGGTGCAGCTCCCCCGCCGAGTTGTGGTTGGCCAGCTCACCCGCGATGCCCTGCACGCGCACGCCGTGCCGGTCGGCGAGCCGGGCGGCCAGCGCGGAGCGCATCTCGCCGGGGCGGACGCCGGTGCGGCCCGCCACGTGCTCGGCGGCGGTGTCCAGCTCGGCGAAGTGGTTGGCGTGCGTGTAGAAGAAGTCCCGCACCCGCTCGTGCGCGCCCACGACCAGCTCGCCGGAGCGGTCGCCCGCGACGGCGGTGAGCTGCTCGTCGGCCTGGCGGTAGCGGCGGTGCAGGTCGATCACCGCCCTGGCCAGCTCGGGCCGGGAGGTGGCGACCTCGCGCAGGTCGCCGGGTGAGACGTCGGTGCCGGACAGGGCCTCCTGCAGCTCGGCGAACAGGCGGGCCGAGTCGTGGGTGGCGAAGAACGAGGCGTCCACGCCGAACGACTCGGTGAGCCGCAGCAGCACCGGCACGGTCAGCGGGCGCGAGTCGTGCTCGATCTGGTTGAGGTAGCTGGCCGAGATGCCGAGCGCGCGGGCCAGCTCGACCTGGGTGAGCCCGCGCTCCTCCCGCAACCTGCGCAGGCGTGCTCCGACGAACGTCCTGGCCATGTCGCACCTCCGTGGTGAGACGACCCAGGGTAGGGCAGTTTCGCGAACGTGCGCATTCGCAGGATTAGCAGAACCGGGGGTGGGGATTTTCGGAAATTGGCAGGTTGCGCCGGTCGTCCCGGCCGCGCCGCTCGCGCATCGTTCACCGCAGCGGAAGTCGAGCTGGTGGCAGTGGGCGGGACGGACGACGTGGAGGGCCTTGTGATGTTGAGCGCGGAGCAGATCGCCGACCAGTGGGCCACCGACGCGCGGTGGGCCGGGATCGAGCGCGCCTACGGCGCCGAGGACGTGGTCGCCCTGCGCGGCAGCGTCGTGGAGGAGCACACGCTGGCCCGGCGCGGCGCCGAGCGGCTGTGGGAGCTGCTGCACGACGAGGACTACGTCCACGCGCTGGGCGCGCTGACCGGCAACCAGGCGGTGCAGCAGGTCAGGGCCGGGCTGAAGGCGATCTACCTGTCGGGCTGGCAGGTCGCGGCGGACGCGAACCTGTCCGGGCAGACCTACCCGGACCAGAGCCTGTACCCGGTCAACTCGGTGCCGCAGGTGGTCCGGCGGATCAACAACGCGCTGCTGCGGGCCGACCAGGTCGAGCACGCGGAGGGTCGCGGCGGCGAGCGGGAGTGGCTGGCGCCGATCGTCGCGGACGCCGAGGCCGGGTTCGGCGGGGTGCTCAACGCGTTCGAGCTGATGCGCGCCATGATCGCGGCGGGCGCGGCCGGGGTGCACTGGGAGGACCAGCTCGCGTCGGAGAAGAAGTGCGGGCACCTGGGCGGGAAGGTGCTGATCCCGACCGGGCAGCACGTGCGCACCCTCAACGCCGCGCGGCTGGCCGCCGACGTCTCCGGGGTGCCGACGCTGGTGGTCGCCCGCACCGACGCGCAGGCCGCGACGCTGCTGACCACCGACGTCGACGAGCGGGACCGGCCGTTCACCACCGGCGAGCGCACCGCCGAGGGGTTCTACCGGGTGCGGGGCGGGATCGAGCCGTGCATCGCGCGGGGGCTGGCGTACGCGCCGCACGCCGACCTGCTGTGGATGGAGACCTCGCTGCCGGACCTCGGCGTGGCGCGGGAGTTCGCCGAGGCGGTCAAGGCGAGGTACCCGGAGAAGATGCTGGCGTACAACTGCTCGCCGTCGTTCAACTGGCGCAAGCACCTGGACGACGCCACGATCGCGAAGTTCCAGCGGGAGCTGGGGCACATGGGCTACAAGTTCCAGTTCATCACGCTGGCCGGGTTCCACGCGCTCAACCACTCGATGTTCGACCTGGCGCGCGGGTACGCCGAGAGCGGCATGAGCGCGTACGTCGAGCTGCAGGAGCGGGAGTTCGCCGCCGAGCGGGACGGCTACACCGCCGTCAAGCACCAGCGCGAGGTCGGGACCGGCTACTTCGACCGGGTCAGCACCGCGCTGAACCCCACCGGTGAGACCACGGCGCTGTCCGGGTCCACCGAGCAGGCCCAGTTCGCCTGAGTCCGGGAATCCGTTCCAGCAGTGGGGAGAGCGCCGTGCACGAGTACCGCAGGACGGAGGTCGTCGGGGCGCCCGGCGACCGGTTCGACGAGATCCTGACCCCGGAGGCGATCGCGTTCGTGGCGCGGTTGGACGACCGGTTCGCCGCCCGGCGCGCGGAGCTGCTGGCCGAGCGGCGGCAGCGGCGGGAGGAGTTCGCGGCCGGGGCCGTCCCGGACTTCCTGGCCGAGACCGCGCACGTCAGGGACGACCCGTCGTGGCGGGTGGCGCCGGTCGCGCCGGGGTTGGCGGAGCGGCAGGTGGAGATCACCGGGCCGCCGGACCGGAAGATGGCGCTGAACGCGCTCAACTCCGGGGCGCGGGTGTGGATGGCGGACTTCGAGGACGCCACCTCGCCGACGTGGCGGAACCTGGTGTCCGGGCAGGTGAACCTGCTCGACGCGGTGGAGGGGCGGATCGGGTTCACCGCGGAGGGCGGGAAGCGCTACGAGCTCGGCGGCTCGCCCGCGACGATCGTGGTGCGACCGCGCGGGTGGCACCTGGTGGAGAAGCACCTGATCGTCGGCGGGCGGCCGGTGTCGGCCTCGCTGTTCGACTTCGGGCTGTTCCTGTTCCACTGCGGGCGGCGGTCGGTGGAGCGCGGGTTCGGGCCGTACTTCTACCTGCCGAAGCTGGAGGGGCACCGGGAGGCGCGGCTGTGGAACGACGTCTTCCTGTTCGCGCAGGAGGAGCTGGGGCTGCCGCGCGGGACGATCCGGGCGACGGTGCTGATCGAGACGATCACGGCGGCGTTCGAGATGGAGGAGATCCTCCACGAGCTGCGGGAGCACAGCTCGGGGTTGAACGCGGGGCGGTGGGACTACGTCTTCAGCCTGGTCAAGAACCTCGGCGACCGGCCGGGGTTCGTCCTGCCCGACCGGGCGCTGGTGACCATGGAGGCGCCGTTCCTGCGGGCCTACACCGAGCTGCTGGTGCGCACCTGCCACAAGCGGGGGGCGCACGCGATCGGCGGGATGGCGGCGTTCGTGCCGAGCCGGGACGCC
>NZ_JBQGCX010000396.1:0-3446 GCF_052038725.1 Actinosynnema sp. | reverse complement strand
GTCGAGGTAGTCGGCGGTGGACCAGCCGTTGGCCGCGCAGGTCGCCAGCATCGCCGCGTGCTTGCCCGAGCAGTTCATGTACCTCGGCTCGGCGCCCCGGCCCAGCGCGTGGTGCGCGACCAGGGCGCGCTCGCCGATCGGCAGGCCGGGCGTGCAGCGCAGGTCGTCGAACCCGAGGCCGGCGCCCGCCAGGATCCGCCGCACGCCGTCGACGTGGAAGTCCTCGCCGGAGTGGCTGGCGCAGGCCAGCGCGAGCAGCTCGCGGTCCAGGTCGAGGCCGTTGCGCAGCATCGCGAGCGCCTGCACCGGCTTGTTCGAGGACCGGGGGTAGCAGACCTCGTCGGGCGAGCCGACCGAGAGCACCGCCGTCCCGGACGGGTCCAGGGCGACGACCGAGCCGTGGTGCACCGACTCCAGGAAATCGCCGCGCCACACCTCGGCGACCAGCTCGTGCGCCATGTCCCGCCCTCCTCGCTGGGCCGTCCGGCCCAAGCTGTCAACTGTTGGCAGTTAACAGCACGGGAGGGCGATGTGCTAGAGAGACTTCCGTGACACCGCCGATCCCGCTGGGGCTCACCGGGCAGACCGTGGACGCCCTGCGCGAGATCGTCCTGTCGGGTGAGGTGTCCGCGGGTCAGCGGGTCAACGAGGTCGAGCTGGCGGCGAGGCTGGGCATCAGCCGGGGGCCGGTGCGCGAGGCGATCCGCCAGCTGGCGTCCGAGGGGCTGCTGGTGCTCGTCCCGAACCGGGGCGCGTACGTGCCCGTGGCCGACGCCACCGAGGTCACCCTGCTGTTCGAGCTGCGCACGGCCCTGGAGTGCGCCGCCGCCGGTCTCGCCGCGGCCCGGCGCTCCGAGGCGGACGTGACCGCGATGCGCGCCGTGTGCGCCGAGTCCCGGCGCAGCCACCGGGCGGGCGAGCGGTTCCCGCACCGGCTGGACCTGGCCTTCCACAACGCCCTGCTGGACGCCGCCGCCAGCCCCCGGATCGCCGAGCAGGTGCGGCTGGTCCAGCAGCGGGTGGTGCTGCTGCGCAGCGCGCTGCGCGACGACCCGCCGCACCAGACCGCGTCGCTGGACGACCACGAGGCACTGGTCGACGCGGTCGAGGCCGGTGACGGCGCGCGGGCCGCCGAGGTCATGCGGGCGCACCTGGAGCGGGTGCGGGTGCAGCTGGTCGCCGAGGTCGGGGCCGAGCCCCGGAGCTGAGCCCCCGGAGCTGAGCCCAGGGGGCGGGACCCGGAGCCGGGTCACCGGGCGGGAGCGCGGGCGAACCGCCCCCGGCCCGCCCGCCGCTCATCCACCCGCCGGGTCACCCGCCCGCCTGCGTCACCCAGCGGGCCGCCGTCACCCAGCGAACTGCCGTCACCCCAGCGAGCCGGTGACCTTCGCGTGCCCCTTCAGCAGGTTCCGCGCGATCGTGCGCCGCTGGATCTCGTCCGTGCCCTCGTAGATCCGCAGCAGCCGCAGCTCCCGGTACCACCGCTCCACCGGCAGCTCCCGCGTGTACCCCATGCCGCCGTGGATCTGGAGCACCCGGTCCACGATCTCGTTCGCCTTCACCCCGCCGTACAGCTTCGCGATCGACTGCGCGTGCCGCGAGTCCACGCCCTGGTCGACCAGCCACGCCGCGTGCAGCACCAGCCACCGCAGCGCCTCCACCTCCACCGCGGAGTCGGCGATCATCCACTGGATCGCCTGGTACTCGGCGATGGGCTTGCCGAACGTGACCCGGTTCCTGGCCTGCTCGACCGCCATCTCCACCAGCCGCTCGCAGGACCCGAGCGCCCGCGCGGGCAGCAGGTACCGCCCCTGCCCGATCCACTGCATGGCCAGCCGGAACCCGCCGCCGACCTCGCCCAGCACGTTCTCCGACGGCACCCGCACCTCGTCGAACACCAGCGCCGCCGGACCCCACTGGCCCATCGTGGAGATCGGCTCCGAGCGCCACCCCATGTCCCGGTCCACCAGGAAGCAGGTGACGCCGCCGTCGGCGCCCCTCTCCCGGTCGGTCACCGCGAACACCATGGTGAAGTCCGCCTCGTGCCCGCCGGTGATGAACGTCTTCTCGCCGCTGATCACCCAGTCGTCGCCGTCGCGGCGCGCGGACGTCCGGATCGCCTTCGCGTCCGACCCCGCGCCCGGCTCGGTGATCGCGAAGCACGACACCCGCTCGCCGGAGATGGTCGGCAGCAGGTAGCGCTCCTTCTGCTCCTCGTTGCCGTGGAACAGGATGTTGTCGGCGTACCCGCCGAACCGGAACGGCACGAACGAGCGCCCCAGCTCGGTCTCCAGCAGCGCCGCCATCACCGCGCCCAGCCCCATCCCGCCGTACTCCTGCGGCGTGAGCACGCCGAAGAACCCCGACGCGCGGGCCTTGGCCTGGAGCTCGGCCAGCTCGTCGCCGGTGAGCCCCGGCTGCCCGGCCCGCTCGCGCCGCAGCACCTCCGGCTCCAGCGGTGTGATCTCCCGGCGCACGAACTCCCGCACCCAGTCCCGGACCTGCGTCTGCTCCTCGTCGAGCGCGAAGTCCATCCGTTTGCCTCCCAAGCGGGCCTTCGGCCCTCAGGTGAACGCGCTGACCCCGGTCAGCGCCCTGCCGATCAGCAGCCTCTGGATCTGGCTGGTGCCCTCGTACAGCGTGGTGACCCTGGTGTCCCGCAGGTGCTTGGCCACCGGGTGGTCGTCGAGGTAGCCGTACCCGCCCAGCACCTGCACCGCCCGGTCGGCCACCCGCACCGACGCCTCGCTCGCGTACAGCTTCGCCATGGACGCCTCGGTGCGGAACGGCTCGCCCCGGTCGGCCAGGTCCGCGCAGCGCCAGGTCAGCAGCCGGGCTGCGTCGGTCTCCACGGCCATGTCCGCCAGCAGCTCCTGCACCAGCTGGAACCCGGCGATGGGCCTGCCGAACTGCTCGCGCTCCCGCGCGTACCGCAGCGCGGCCTCCAGCGAGCCCCGCGCCGCGCCCACGCACCCGGCGGCCACCGACATGCGGCCCCGGTCCAGGGCGGCCATCGCCAGCGCGAAGCCGCCGCCCTCCTCGCCGAGCACCGCGTCGTCGGGCACGGGGACGTCGTCGAGCAGCAGCTCGGCGGTGGCCTGGCCGCGCATCCCGAGCTTGCCGCGGATCTCGCGCGCGGTGAAGCCGGGGGAGCCGGTGGGGACCAGGAACGCGGTGACGCCGCGCGGGCCGGGACCGCCGGTGCGGGCGAAGACCAGCGCGACGTCCGCCCAGGTGCCGTTGGTGATGAAGACCTTCCGGCCGCTCAGCCGCCAGCCGCCCGCGACGCGCGTGGCCGACGCGGCGAGCGAGCCCGCGTCCGAGCCGGTGTCCGGTTCGGTGAGCGCGAAGCAGCCCAGCAGCGCGCCGGAGCACAGCCCCGGCAGCCAGCGCTCGCGCTGCGCGTCCGAGCCCGCCCGCGCGATGGTCTTCGCGACCAGGCCCAG
>NZ_JBQGCX010000395.1:0-1550 GCF_052038725.1 Actinosynnema sp. | reverse complement strand
TGTTGGGCAGGTCCTCGTTCTCCTTGAACTCCGCCACGCACGCCTCGAGGAGGTGCTCGACCCGGATGCCGCGGGCCCCGGTGGTGAGCAGGTCCTTGATGGCCATCTTCTTGGCCCGGTCGACGATGTTCTGGATCATGGCGCCGGAGTTGAAGTCCTTGAAGTAGAGGACCTCCTTGTCGCCGTTGGCGTACGTGACCTCCAGGAACTGGTTCTCCTCGGTCTCGGCGTACATCCGCTCGACGATGCGCTGGATCATGTCCTCCACGCACGCCGCCGCGTTGCCGCCGTGCACGCCCAGGTCGTCGGCGTGCAGGGGCAGGTCCGCGAGCAGGTACTTGCTGAACACGTCCTTGGCGCCCTCGGCGTCGGGCCGCTCGATCTTGATCTTCACGTCGAGCCGGCCGGGGCGCAGGATGGCCGGGTCGATCATGTCCTCGCGGTTGGAGGCGCCGATGACGATGACGTTCTCCAGCAGCTCCACGCCGTCGATCTCGCTCAGCAGCTGCGGGACGATCGTGTTCTCGACGTCGCTGGAGACGCCGGAGCCACGGGTGCGGACCAGCGAGTCCATCTCGTCGAAGAACACCACGACGGGGGTGCCCTCGCTCGCCTTCTCCCGCGCGCGCTGGAACACGAGCCGGATGTGGCGCTCGGTCTCGCCGACGTACTTGTTGAGCAGCTCCGGGCCCTTGATGTTGAGGAAGTAGCTGCGGGCGGCGTTGCCGTCCTCGCCGCGGGTGCGGGCCACCTGCTTGGCGAGGCCGTTGGCGACCGCCTTGGCGATGAGCGTCTTGCCGCAACCGGGCGGGCCGTACAGCAGCACGCCCTTGGGTGCCTTGAGGCCGTGCTCGGCGAACAGGTCCGGGTGCAGGAACGGCAGCTCGACGGCGTCGCGGATGGTCTCGATCTGCGACCCGAGCCCGCCGATGTCGCCGTAGTCGATGTCGGGCACCTCCTCCAGCACGAGGTCCTCGACCTCGGCCTTCGGCACCCGCTCGAACGCGAAGCCCGTGCGGGTGTCGACGGTCAGGGAGTCCCCGATCCGCAGCGTGGCCTCCAGCAGCGGGCCCGCGAGGCGCACGACGCGCTCCTCGTCGGCGTGCGCGGTGACCAGCGCCCGGTCCGGGGGCAGCAGCTCCTTGACCGTGACGAGCTCACCGACCCGCTCGAACCCGGTGACCCCGACGATGTTCATCGCCTCGTTGAGGACCACCTCGCGGCCCGGCTGCAGCTCCTCGCGCTCCACCGCGGGGGTGACGGCGACGCGCAGCTTGCGCCCGCCGGCGCTGATGTCGGCGCTGCCGTCCTCGCCGAGGCCGACGAGGGTGCCGTAGGAGGCGGGCGGCTGCGCGAGCCGCTCGACCTCCGAACGCAGGCTCACGATCTGGTCGCGGGCCTCGCGCAGGGTCTCGGCGAGGCGCTCGTTGTGCATCGAGACCCGGGACAGCTCGGCGCGGGCGCGCACGACCTCGTCCTGGAGCCGTTCCGCGCGGACGCGGTCCGCGCGCTGCGCGCTGGGGTCGTGCTGGTCCACCGTGGCCCTCCGA
>NZ_JBQGCX010000394.1:0-3164 GCF_052038725.1 Actinosynnema sp. | reverse complement strand
CCTGGAACGTGCTGGCGGAGAACAACAAGTCGTTCGGCATCGGCTGGACCGACAACGTCGTCGTGAACTCCAGCGGCAAGCAGCAGAGCGGTGGGGCCCCAGGGCGACATCGGCGTCTGACCGGGGTCTCGTGACCCCAGGGCGCGCGGTCCCCGTTCCCGACGGCGGGGACGGGGGCCGCGCGCTTTCCCGACCCTGCGCGAGCGTCCCGGCGCGGTGCGTGAGCGGGGTCGGCGCGGTGTCGTGGGACGCACTCGGCCAGTTCCGCGAAACCGCTGGTGATCACTGGGGCGATCGCCTGTAATGCCCACTGTGGACGAACTCCCCACCAGACTGCGCGAGCTCCCGCCCGAACTGCTGACCCGCGTGGTCGAGGCCAACCGCGAGGCCAGCGCGCCGGGTCGGCACGCGATCGACGGTCGGGTCGCGGTGCGCCTGGCCTGCGACCTCGTGCTCGCCGGGGTCGACACCCCGCACGTGGTGGACCTGGCCTGCCAGTCGCCGGGCGAGGTGTCCGACGAGACGGCGAACGCCCTGCTCAGGGCCGCGCTCGACGACCTCGGCCTGCCCGCGGTCGACTGGTACCGCTTCGAGTGGGCGCTCACCCGCAAGGTGGCGGGCGTGGCGCTGCGCGGCGAGGTCGGCCCCTGCGAGGGCATGTACGACCTGTGGGACCGCTGGGACTCGACCCCGGACAGCACGTCGGTCGCGGGCGCGCTGCTGCTGTGCGCGGAGTGGGAGCGGGCGGACGAGGAGGAGCGGGTGGTCCTGCGAACCCGCATCCGGGCGTTCGCGCGGGCCACGGTGGAGCTGGCGGACCAGCGGTTGGCCGAGCAGGACGGGCGCTGAGCACGACGGGCGCCGAGGCCCGTCGCGCCCCCGACCCGCCCGGTCAGCGCGTGCGGCGCAGCAGGTAGGTGTCCATGATCCAGCCCTTCTCCGCCCGCGCGCGCTCCCGCGTCTCCACGATCCGCTCCGCGACCTCCGCCAGCGGCCCGGCGATCAGGATCTCGTCCTCGGTGCCCACGTACGCGCCCCAGTGGATCGTCACGCCCGGCTCGTCCCGGTGCTCCAGGAACGCGTTGCGGGCGTCCAGCATCACCACCACGTCGTCCGCGTCCTGCGGCCACCCGGCCGCCAGGCGCCTGCCGGTGGTGATCTGCACCGCGCCCGCCACCTGGTTCAGCGTCGTCGCGTGCCTGGCCGCCAGCGCGGAGACGCTGCTGATGCCGGGGATCACCCGCACGTCGAACTCCGTCGTGCCGCGCGCCCGGACGTCCTCCACGACCGCGATGATGCTGTCGTACAGCGCCGGGTCGCCCCACACCAGGAACGCCCCGACCTCGCCCTCCCCCAGGTGCTCCGCGATCAGCCGCTCGCACACGTCGGCCCGCCGCACCCGCCAGTCCACCACCGCGTCGGCGTAGCCGTCGGCGGCGCGGTCCCTGGGCGGGTCCTCGGCGCGGACCACGCGGTAGCCGCCGCCGGGGACGTGGGTGGCCAGGATGGCCTCGCGCAGGTCGGACAGCTCGCGCGCCTCCCCCGGCTTGTCCAGGAAGAACACCACGTCGGCGCGGCGCAGGGCGTCCACCGCCGCCACCGTGACGTGACCGGGGTCCCCGGCGCCGATCCCGACGACCTCGACCTGCGCGCGCACCAGCACCACCCGTTCCGCTCGGAAAGACCCGGCCATTGTCCACCACGGACGGACCGGCTCCCCCGCAAGGTCAGCGGGCCAGCAGCGAGTCCGACGCCTGGCCGCACAGCCACGCCGCGCCGTCGTCCCAGGACAGGCCCTCCGCCCGCACCACCCGCCACGCCGGGAAGCCGAAGTAGAACCACAGCGCCCGCCGCAGCTCCTCGCCCCCCACCCCCTCGCGCAGCCCGCCCAGCTCCAGCATCCGGTCCGCCGCCTCCGCGAACCGCGCCCTGACCTCGGCCTCGGCCACCCGCGCGGCCTCGGCGACGTCGGGGTGCGCGTCCCGGTTGTCCAGCAGCACGGACAGCGTCAGCTCCCGGCGGTCCCTGGTCACCGAGGTGCCCCGCGCGACCAGGCGCAGCACCTCGGCGGCGCTGGTCGCGGACGTCAGCGCGGCGGTGGTCGCGCGGACCGCCTCGTCCGCGACGCGGTCGTCGACCATGGCCAGGAGCAGCGCGGACTTGCCGCCGACGCTGGTGTACACGGTGTTCACCGCGACCCCGGCGGCGCGCGCGATCGCCGCCACGCTGGTGCGCGCGTAACCGCCCTCGGCGAACAGCTCGGCGGCGGCGCGCAGCACCCGCTCGCGGGTTCGGGCCGCCGCTTCCTCGCGGAGGGGGGAGGTGTAGCCACGGGTCTCCACAGGATCTACAGTAGCGCACCTACATTCACTGGAGGTTCGTTACTATGAATTCCTCGGGCAGGGTCGTCGTGGTCGGCGCCGGGCCGGTCGGGCTGTGGCTGGCGGCCGAGCTGGCGCTGGGCGGGGCGCGCCCGGTCGTGCTGGAGCGCGAGCCGGAGCGGTCGCCGCACTCCAAGGCGCTCGGGCTGCACCCCCGCACCCTGGAGGTGCTGGCGCTGCGCGGGGTCGAGGGCGGGTTCCTGCGCGACGGCGGTCGCACGCCCGGCTGGCACTTCGGGATGCTGCCGACCCGCCTGGACTTCAGCGGCCTGCCCACCCCGTTCCCGTTCCTGCTCACCCAGCCGCAGGCGCGGACCGAGCACCTGCTGGAGCAGCGGGCGCGGGCGCTGGGCGTGGAGGTGCTGCGCGGGCACGAGGTGACCGGGCTGGACCAGGACGCCGACGGGGTCGTGCTCCGCGTCGCCGGGCGGCCGGACGTGCGCGCCGAGCACGTCGTGGGCGCGGACGGGGCGGGCAGCGCGGTGCGCGCGGCAGCCGGGATCGAGTTCCCCGGCACCGAATCCACGCACTTCGGGTTCCTCGGCGACGTGCTGCTGACCGACCCGCCAGCCCCCGGCGCGAGCTGGCACAACGAGCACGGCGCCCTCATGGCCGCGCCGCTGCCGGACGGCCGGGTCAGGCTGGTCGGCTACGACCCCCGCGCCGGGCGCGAGCCGCTGACCCTGGACGGGCTGCGCGCGGTCGCCCGGCGCGTGGCGGGCACCGACGTCGGGGCGCACGCCCCCTCGAGGCGGTCGCGGGTCGGCAGCGCCACCAAGGTCG
>NZ_JBQGCX010000393.1:0-1679 GCF_052038725.1 Actinosynnema sp. | reverse complement strand
CACCGTCACCGCCTCCGGACCCGGCCTGCTCGACGGTCTCCACCACCTCGTCCGCGGCGGTGAGAGCGCTTTCCAGGAGACCGGCGAGCACCGCCCCGCCTACCCGATCCGGATGCTCGACCACTGGGACAACGTCGACGTCCACCCCGTCATGGGCCAGGTCGAGCGCGGCTACTCCGGCGGCTCCCTGCTCTACGCCGACGGCGCCGTCCGCCCCGACCTCACCCGCGTCGCCGCGTACGCCCGCCTGCTCGGCTCGATCGGCGTCAACCGGGTGGCGCTCAACAACGTCAACGTGCACCGCACCGAGGCCCGCCTGCTCACCGACCTGCTCCCCGAGGTCGTCCGCCTGGCCGAGGTGTTCCGCCCGCACGGGATCCGCGTGCACCTGTCGGTGAACTTCGCCTCCCCGATCCTGCTCGGCGGCCTGGCCACCGCCGACCCGCTCGACCCCGAGGTCCGCGCCTGGTGGGCCCGGACCACCGCCGCCGTCTACGCCGCCGTCCCCGACTTCGGCGGCTACGTCGTCAAGGCCGACTCGGAGGGCCAACCGGGCCCGTTCAGCTACGGCCGCGACCACGCGGACGGCGCCAACGCCCTCGCCGAGGCGCTGGAACCGTTCGGCGGCACGGTGTTCTGGCGCGCCTTCGTCTACGACCACCACCAGGACTGGCGCGACCGCACCACCGACCGGGCCCGAGCCGCGCACGACCACTTCACCCCGCTGGACGGCGAGTTCGCCGACAACGTCGTGCTCCAGGTCAAGAACGGCCCCGTCGACTTCCAGCCCCGCGAACCGGTCTCCCCGGTCATCGGCGCCATGCCGACCACCCGCCTGGCCGTGGAGTTCCAGGTCACCCAGGAGTACACCGGCCAGCAGCGGCACGTCTGCTACCTGGGGCCGCAGTGGAGCGAGATCCTGCGCTTCCCCTTCGGCGACCGGGAGGTCCGCACCCTCGCCGCCGGAATCACCGCCGTCTCGAACGTCGGCGACGACCCGTTCTGGACCGGGCACCCGCTGGCGCAGGCCAACCTCTACGCGTTCGGCAGGCTCGCCTGGGACCCGACCGCCGACCCCGACGAGCTCCTGCGCGAGTGGATCGCCCTCACCTTCCCCGACCCGGCCGCCCACGCCCCGCTGCACGGGCTGATGTCCGCCTCCTGGCGCGCGTACGAGGACTACACCGCCCCGCTGGGCGTGGGCTTCATGGTCCGGCCCGGCGACCACTACGGCCCGGACGTCGACGGCTACGAGTACACCCGCTGGGGCACCTACCACTTCGCCGACCGGGACGGCGTCGGCGTCGACCGCACCCGCGCCACCGGCACCGGCTTCACCGGCCAGTACCCGCAGCCGTGGCGCGACCGCTACGAGGACCTGAAGACCTGCCCGGACGAGCTGCTGCTGTTCTTCCACCACGTCCCGTACGGGCACGTGCTGCACTCCGGGAAGACGGTGGTGCAGCACATCTACGACACCCACTTCGCCGGGGTGGAGGCCGTCGAGCGGATGGTCGCGACCTGGGAGTCGTTGCGCGGCAAGGTCTCCGACGACGTGCACGGGCGCGTCACCGAGCGGCTGGTCGAGCAGTTGCGGTGCGCGGTCGAGTGGCGCGACCAGGTCAACACCTACTTCCTGCGCAAGTCCGGGGTCCCCGACGCGCACGGCCGGACCATCC
>NZ_JBQGCX010000392.1:0-3877 GCF_052038725.1 Actinosynnema sp. | reverse complement strand
TGCTTGCCTGAAAGGAGGCCAAACGGAGAAGAGGGACCCCGCCCACCGCAGTGGTAAACGGGACCACCAACAGAAGCGTCACCGGCCGGCAGAGCCCGTCCCCCTCTTTTTTGGAGGTCTGCCCCGCCGGCGAGGCGTGCTTTTAAGCTCTTGATCTTCAAGCCCTTGACCTTCAGCCCTTGACCTTCAGCCCTTGACCTTCAGCCCTTGATCTACACCCCTAAACCCGCCGATAATCACGAGCCGAGAACCGCACCCCGCGCCGAGGCGCTCGAACCCCGCTGAGCAGCAGGAACACCACCGCCCGATGCCGCTGCGGCGCGTACGGCGCCAGCAACCCGGCCATCCCGTCGTCGTCCACCGGCCCACCGGTCAACGCGTGCCCAACGGTCTTGGCCAGGTGAAAATCCCCAAAGCTGACCGCGTCCGCGTCCCCCCAGGCCCGCTGCGCGACCTCAGCAGCGGTCCACACCCCGATACCCGGCACCTTCCGCAGCAGCTCACGCCCCAGCACGCCCTTGATCCCGGCCGCGGCCTCCAACCGGTGCGCGACCTGCGCCGCCGCGACCAGCGTGCGCCGCCGGGCCCCGTCGACCCCGGCCGCGTGCCACTCCCAGTCCGCCAACCGGGCCACCACCCGAGGCCCGACCGGCACGTGCAGCGGCACCGGCGTCGGTCCCGGCGCGCGCTCGCCGAACCGCACGCACAGCTGCCGGTACGACCGCTGCGCCTCCGTCCCGGTGACCTTCTGCTCCAGGACCGCGGGCAGCAGCGCGTCCCACACCCGCCGGGTGGAGCACAGCCGCACCCCCGGCCTGCGCCGCCTGCTCTCGGCGACCAGCGGGTGGTGCGCGACGAACCCGGAATCGTCGTCGTCCGCGCCGAGCAGCGCGGGAAGCCCGTCGAGGAGCCACTCCGCGCCGGGCCCCCAGGCCCGCGCGTCGACCCCATCGGCGGCGACCGCGAGCCGGAGCGTGCCCGCGCCGCGGGGAGTCCCCGCCGCGAGCCACACCGCCCCTCCGGCCTCCCGGTGGAACGACGGGTCCCCCGGCCCCCGCCGCACCGGCGCGACC
This sequence comes from Actinosynnema sp., assembly GCF_052038725.1. NCBI lineage: Bacteria > Bacillati > Actinomycetota > Actinomycetes > Pseudonocardiales > Pseudonocardiaceae > Actinosynnema > Actinosynnema sp. Next base: position 2,804 of record NZ_JBQGCX010000392.1, on the reverse strand, counting down.
ACCGCGCCGACGTCGACCGGGAACGGCGGCGACCAGGACCGCGCCAGGGGGGACTCCCCCGGCGCGGCCCCGGCCGTCACACCTCCGAGCACCGGGCTACACGTCGGCGGAGAAGCGAACCCCCGCCTCCGGCAGCACGACCCCCGGCCACACCCTGACCCCGTCGCGCAGCTCGCACCGCGCGCCGATCACCGCGCCGTCGCCGATCACCGCGTCGGCCACGACCGCGCCCGCCTGCACGAGCGCGCCCGCGCCGACGACGCTCCGCTCCACGACCGCGCCCTCGCCGCTCACCGCGCCCGCGAAGAGCACCGCCCCGTCGAGCACCGCGCCCTCGGCGACGGTGCAGCCCGCGCCGACCGTCGTGCCGCCGCGCAGCACCGCGCCCTCGTGCACGGTCGCACCGGCCTTGATCAGCGCCTCACCGGTGCCCTCGGTCAGCGCGGCCGACGGCGCGATCCCGCGCACGAGGTCCGTGGACCCCTGCACGAACGCGGCGGGCGTGCCCAGGTCCAGCCAGTACGAGGTGTCCACGTGACCCTGCAGCCGGGCGCCGCCCGCGAGCAGGCCGGGGAACGTCTCCCGCTCCACGGAGACGGGACGACCGGCCGGGATGGCCTCGACGACCTCGCGCTTGAAGACGTAGCAGCCCGCGTTGATCTGGTCCGTCGGCGGGTTCTCGGTCTTCTCCAGGAACGCGGTGACCCGCCCGTCCTCGTCGGTGGGCACGCAGCCGAACCGGCGCGGGTCGTCCACCTTGACCAGGTGCAGGGTCACGTCCGCCTCGGCCGTGCGGTGCGTGTTCAGCACCCCGCGCAGGTCGACGCCGGAGAGGATGTCCCCGTTGAAGATCATGACGTCGGGCTCGCGGAGCAGGTGGGCGACGTTGCGGATGGCGCCCGCCGTGTCCAGCGGCTCCTCCTCCACGACGTACTCCAGCTCCAGCCCCAGGTCCGCGCCGTCGCCGAAGTGCTCCTCGAACACCTCGGCCTTGTAGGACGTGCCCAGCACCACGTGCCTGATGCCCGCCTCGCGGATGCGCGACAGCAAGTGGGTGAGGAAGGGCACCCCCGCGGTCGGCAGCATGGGCTTGGGGGCGGACAGGGTCAGGGGGCGCAGGCGGGTCCCCTTGCCCCCGACCAGAACCACCGCCTCGGCGCCTTGCAGCTCCGACATGCCGTTTTTCCTCCTCCGCTTACTTCCGCTCGTGCTTGCGAATACTCTGGCAGAAACGCCCCGCTGACAGGGCCGGTGGTTCCGGGTCGGTGGAGCGTCACAGATCGCAGCGCCGGCGCCCGCCGGCCCGACGGACCGCAGGAGTGAGCCGGATGGATCCCCGTGCTAGGGCTGATGCCGTGCTCGCCCGTGCCCGCGCACGCGGCGGTGTCCACATCGTGACGCCGAACAACATGACCTCGCCGATGGACTCGTCGTCGACCCAGCAGATCCCGCGCAGCGTGGTGGAGGCCGCCGAGCCGAAGGGGCCGGACCCGGACTCCACGATGATCCTGACCACGAGGATCGCGAACGGGCTGCAGGACGTCCCGCCCCCGCCGCCCGCGGTGAAGACGCCTCCGCCCGAGCCGGAGGAGCGGGTCGCGCCGGGGCCGGTGCCCACGGTGCAGCAGGTGGCCAGCAGGCCCTCGCTGTCGCAGCGGTTGTCCGGCGGGCAGGGGCAGCAGGGTGGGCTGGCGGGGCGGTTGAACGGCGAGGGGTGAGGTTCGGCGAGCGCCTGACCGCCCGAAAGCCCGGCCGCGCGTGACGGTGGTCACTGGGGCGGCCGGGCGTGTCCTCGCTGGTCGGTGTGCGCGCGCCGGGTAGGTTGCTTGCGCCCGGTGGGTTGCTTGCGGGCGGTAAGCGGTGGGCTGCGGGCGGTCAGGCCCTGCGGGTGAGGAGCTTGAGGCGCAGGCCGAGGCCCAGGCGGACCGCCAGGAGCATCGGGGCCCAGACCAGGCCCTGGTGGCGGTCGGACAGGTAGCGGTAGGCGCTGCTGTGGTGGGCGGCGAGCATCCGGCCCGAGGCCTTCTTGGTGGACGCGCCGCCGATGTGCACGACCTCCGCGGTCGGGACGTAGACGTTCAGCCAGCCGGCCTTGGCCATGCGGTCGCCGAGGTCGACGTCCTCGAAGTACATGAAGTAGCGGGCGTCGAAGCCGTCGACGGAGTCGAAGGCCTCGCGGCGCAGGAGCAGGCAGGAGCCGGACAGCCAGCCGGCGGTGCGCTCGGTGATGCCGGTGCGCTCCTGGCGGTACTCGCGGGTCCAGGGGTTCGAGGGCCACACCTTGGCGAACAGCGCGTGCCCGATCCCCCGGCCGAGTGAGGGGAGCAGGCGCGCGGACGGGTAGACCTCGCCGTCCGGTTCGCGGACCAGGGGGCCGAAGGCGCCGCCCCTGGGCCAGCGGGTCGCGGCGTCGAGGAGGCGGTCGAGGCTGCCCTCGCCCCACTCCAGGTCGGGGTTGGCGATCACGATCCAGCCGATCGAGTCGTCCAGTGCGGCGACTCCGCGGTTCGCACCGCCGCCGTAGCCGAGGTTGCCGCCGGTGGGCACGAACTCGACGTCGTCGCGATCGGCGGCTGCGCGTTCGGGCACGCCGTCGGTGGAGCCGTTGTCCGCGAGCACGACCCGGACGGGCCGGGTGGTGGCCCCGGCGAGGGTGTCCAGGAAGCGGTCGAGGGTGTCACCTGGGGAGTAGGTGACCGTCACCACCGCGAGGTCGTCTCCGTAGCGCGTCACGCGGCTCACCCTAGTGGTGCGTTCGGGGGTGAGGGCTTGAGGGGGACGGGGGGAAGATCAAGAGCTGAAGG
>NZ_JBQGCX010000391.1:0-2533 GCF_052038725.1 Actinosynnema sp. | reverse complement strand
CGACGAACGCGGTGACGTCGACCTCGACCGTCATCGCGTACGTGCACGGCACGGCGCGCAGGTAGTGGGTGAAGTGCTGCCGCCGGGGCCAGGTGTCCAGGTCGATGAGGGCCGGAGCGTCCATGCGGCCCATCGTCCCAGGCCGGGCCCAGGGCCCGCCGCCACCTGCGCGCATGAGGCGGCGCACAGGTGGCTGCGCGACGATCGGTGAGGGCCGGTCGGGACCGGCGACGGTCGTGAGCCGACCGGCGGGGAGGACGAGGAGGACGAGGAGCATGACGGCAGGAGCAGGGATCGCGGTCGAGCTGGTCGAGGCGCAGCCGGCGGACCTCGACGCGTTCGCGCGCCGCGTGCAGGCGGCGTTCGCGCTCGCCGTCACGCAGGGCGCGCCCAGCGGCGCGGCCGAGCCGCTCCCGTCCGACGAGGACCTGCGGGAGTCGTTCGCCGCGCCCGGCGCCGAGGTGCTGCACGTCGTCGTCGCCGGTGAGCGTGTGGGTGGTGCGGTCGTGAGCATCGACGCCGAGACGGGGCGCAACAGCCTGGACTTCTTCTTCGTCGACCCCGAGCACCACGGACGGGGGATCGGGCGGGAGGCGTGGCACGCGATCGAGCGTCGCTACCCGCGCACGCGCGTGTGGGAGACCATGACGCCGCACTTCGAGGTGCGCAACATCCACTTCTACGTCAACGTGTGCGGCTTCCACGCCGTCGAGTTCTTCCACCCCGGCCACCCTGACCCGCACGCGCCGGGCGGGGACGCGGGGCAGGGGCACGACGACGACCTGATGTTCCGCTTCGAGAAGCGGATGGCCTGACCGCGCCGCCGAGGGGCGGCCGCGTAGCTCATGATCGTTCTCGGCGGTCACAGCTGCCAACGAACCTCGAGAGCAACACGAGATGAGTCAGGTTCGTGACGTGACGTCGCCACGAGACCATCGACCGACCTCTCCCCTCTCCTGCCAAGGTCGACTTCGCCGCGTCGTGAGCCGATGAAGGAGGCATGGAGGAGCTCCGGGTGACGCGGTGGCGCAGGTACGGCAGGGACCGGCTGTACGTCAGCAGTCCTGATGGGCAGCGACTGGGGTGGCACGATCTGCTCCTCGACGCGGACCACGTCGAGGCCCCGGAGTATCTGCCCGCCGTGAGGAGCGCGGTCCTGCGGTGGCGTGACGCGCACCCGTGCGCCACTGCTGATGAGCACGCCTCGAGCCCTGCGCGAACCACGCCGTCCACCACGGACTCCCGCAATCGGTCTGGCGACCGCGCGCCCTGGGTCGACCTCGCCGGCCGAGCTGCCGGGCAGATGGCGCTCGAGCAGGCCGACGCGATACGCGCGGCTGCACCGCGACGAGGGTTCTGGGCGCGCCTGTTCGGACCACCTCCGCCCGACCGCAACTGGCGCGTCGGAGCCAGGGGCGAGCAGCTCGTGGCGCAACAGCTCGCCAAGCTCATGGCCAAGGACCCCCGGTGGAGGTGCTTGCACGCCGTGCCCGTGGGCACCGAGGGTTCCGACATCGACCATGTGGTCATCGGTCCGGCCGGGGTCTTCACGCTGAACGCCAAGCATCATCCCAACGGGCGCATCTGGGTCAGCCCGCGCACCTTCATGGTCAACGGCACCCGCGTGCCCTATCTCCGCAACGCCCATCACGAGGCCGAACGGGCCTCCCGGCTCCTGAGCGCCGCCGCCGGGTTCCCCGTCGACGTCCAGGGCGTGGTCGTCGTCATCGCCGCGTCCCTGACCGTCAAGGACCAGCCCGCTGACGTCATCGTCGTCGGCCGACGACAGCTACGCCGATGGCTACGGTCCCTCGACACCCAGCTCACCCCAGAAGTCAGCGCGGCCGTGTACGACGTCGCGCGACGCTCGACGACCTGGGGGCCGGCGCCACGTCGGTAGTCGGAGAGGAACACTGCTGTCGACGGCCACCGGTTCCGGCCGTGGCTGCGCGCCTGGGCGTCCCCGCGAGGTCCACCCACGCGATGCAGACCAGACCGTGGTCGACGTCACGTGCGAGGTCAGTGGTCGAGGACCAGGCCCGGCTGGTCCGGGTGATCGTCATGCGCTGGCCGATGTCGCCCCATGGCGACGCTTCTGGCCGGTCAGTGACGTCATCGAGGTCGCCCCAGTCGCGGGGATCGCGCGCCGGCTCGCACGGCGCCCTCGAGGTCCGTGGCGCCGGGACGGACGGACATCGAGGTCAGGGCGGGCGATGGGGCGCTCGTGTGCCTGGCGACCAGCCGCAGCGTTCTGCGAGCCGTCACCTTCTGCGAACCTCAGCCCTCAGCCCGCTGGGTGCGCCGTCAGGAACGCGCGGACGTCGGCCAGCTCGGCCGCGTCGATGCCGTGCGCCAGGCCCGGGTAGGTGCGGGCCGTCAGGGTGCTGTGCGGGGGCAGCCACGCGGCGGTGCGCTCGATCGCGTGCGGCGCGATGACGGTGTCGAGCTCGCCGCGTCCCCAGAAGACCGGGGGCCGCGTGCCGGCCAGCGTGGCGTCCCCGGGCCGCTCGCCGCCCGCGACGAGACCGCCGAG
>NZ_JBQGCX010000390.1:0-3211 GCF_052038725.1 Actinosynnema sp. | reverse complement strand
CGTGGCGGCCGAGGACGGCGCGGCGGTGCTGTGGGTGCCGGTGCTCGACGGCACCGAACGCCTGGGCGCGGCCCGGATGGCGCTGCCCGCGGGCGCCGACCCGCACGACCCGGCCCTGCGCGAGCGCTGCTGGACGCTGGCCGGTCTGATCGCGCACCTGGTGGTGGGCAAGCAGGCCTACGGCGACCTGTTCCACCGCGTGCGCCGCACCAAGCCCCTGTCGGTGGCCTCCGAACTCCTGTGGCAGCTGCTCCCGCCGACCGCGTTCGCCTGCGACCGGGCCGTGATCGCCGCGGCGATGGAGCCGTACGACCGGGTCGGCGGCGACGGCTACGACTACGCGGTCGACGACGGCCTCGCCCACGTCGCGATCTTCGACGCGATGGGCCACGACCTGCAGGCCGGGCTGATCACCTCCCTGGCGCTGGCCGCCACCCGCAACGCCCGCCGCGCCGGAGCCGACCTGGTGGCCGCCGCCGCTCTGGCCGACGAGACGATCACCGCGCACCGCCGGAGCGGAACGCTGGTCTACGCCACCGCGTTCCTGGCGAGCCTGGACCTGGACAGCGGCAGGCTGGACTACCTCAACGCCGGGCACCCGCCGCCCGTGGTGCTGCGCCAGGGCAGGGGCGTGCGCCTGCTGGACGAGCCCGGCCGCACCCCGCTGGGGCTGGCGGACTTCCAGCAGGCCGCGCCACCGGTGCTGCACGAGCAGCTCCAGCCCGGCGACCGGGTGCTGTTCTACAGCGACGGCGTCGTGGAGGCCCGCGACGCCGCGGGGACCACGTTCGGCCTGGACCGCCTGGTCGACCTGACCGAACGCCACGAGCACGCCGGCCTGCCCGCCCCGGAGACCCTGCGCCGCGTGGTGCGCGCGGTGCTCGACCACCAGGGCGGCGAGCTGCAGGACGACGCGACCCTGCTGATGCTGGAGTGGACCACCACCGACCAGGCCAGGATGCTCCCGGCCCTGTGACGGTCGTCGCCGGTCGGGCGCGCCCGCCCAGGACGGGGTGGCCTCGGCGGTGGTCCGGTCGGCGAGAGCGCCTTCGCGGTGGGGGAGTGGGGTTCCGCGGTGTGGCCGACCGGGGGCCGGGGGTGGCCTGGCGCGCCGGGACCCGGTCAACAACGCCTGACCTCCCTGGCGCACTCGACCAGGGCGCGCACCACGGGCAGGTCCGCGTCCCGCGTGCGCCAGACGGCCACGTCGGCCAGCCGGACGTCCAGGTCGGCGATCGGGAGCCACACCACCGACGTGACCGGGGTGACGAGGGCCGCCGTCCGCCGCGCGAGAAGCGTGACGCCGTCGCCGATCGCCACCAGGGCCAGGAGCACCTCCAGGTCGGCGACCTCGGTGATCGCGCCCAGGTCGACGTTCCGCGCTGCGGCGGCGAGCTGGGCGTGCAGGCGGGGGTCGACCTCGCGCGGGCCGAGGACGATCCGCTCACCCGCCAGGTCGCGCAGTCGGACCTCCGCGCGCGAGGCCAGCGGGTGGTCGAGCGCGACCAGCAGGCCGAGGTGGTCGCTGGTCAGCTCCAGGCAGGACAGGTCGGCGGCGTCGGGCGGGTGCGACCCGCAGGCGAGGGCGATCGTCCCGTCGCGCAGGGCGGCCCACTGCTCGGCGCCGCCCATCGGCACGAGCTGGAGGGCGACGCGCGGGGCGCGCCTGCGGAACGCGGCCATGAGCGAGGCCAGCGCGCCGGTGAAGGTGGCGCCCTGCTCGAAGCCGATGGCCACGGCGCCCCGCCTGCCCCGCGCGACGTCCCTGACCTCCTCGACGGCCGCGTCGACGCCCGCCAGCACCCCGCGCCCCCGCTCCGCGAACACCTTCCCGGCGGCGGTGAGGCGGACCCCGCGCCCGGCCTGCTCGAACAGCGCGACGCCCAGCTCCTCCTGGAGGTCCTTCATCTGGCGGCTCAGCGGCGGCTGGGAGAGGTGCAGCCGCTCGGCGGCCCTGCGGAAGCTCTGCTCCTCGGCGATCGCCACGAAGTAGCGCAGGTGCCTCAGCTCCACGGGAACAACCGATGCTTCAAAGGTCTCACAAACCCGCATTCTATGTCTTGGACAGATCAATCCGGGGCTCATAGCGTCGTTCCCATGACGACCACGGCCCACGGGCGCTTCACGTCGCTGCTCCTCGACCTCGCGACGCACGAGGCCGAGGTCGCCCGCACCGAGGAGGTGGGCGCCGGGCTGCGGCTGGTGTCGATCGCGGGCGACGGGCTGCGGAAAGCGGCCTGGGCGCCCGGTGACGTGGTGCAGGTCGTCGTCGTGGGGGAGGCGCTGCTCGGGCCGTGGGAGGTCCGCTGCTACACGCCGCTGGCGCTCGACCCGGCGACGGGGACGGCCGAGGTCCTGTGGCACGTCCACGGCAACGGGCCCGGTTCCCACTGGGCGGCGTCGGCGGTCGAGGGCACGCCCTGCCGGGTGGTGGGGCCGCGCCGGGGCGTCCGGCTGCCCGCGTCGCGCGGGCCGCTGGTCCTCTTCGGGGACGAGACGTCGTTCAGCACGGCCGTCGCGGCTCACCGGGCGCGTGACGCGCGGGTCGTCCTGGAGGTGGGCTCGGTCGAGGAGTCGCGCGCCGTGCTCGGCCGGTTCGGGCTGCTCGACGTCGCGCTCGTGGCCAGGGAACCGGGTGACGCCCACCTGGCCGAGGTCGAGCGCGCGGTGCTGGCCGCCCAGCGGTCCGGCCCGGACGCCACCCCCGTGCTGACCGGCAAGGCCTCGTCGGTCCAGCGCCTGCACCGGGCGCTCCGGGGCGCGGGCGTCCAGGGGCGGCGGATCGGCAGCGTCCCCTACTGGGCGCCCGGCAAGAAGGGCCTCAAGGGGCACTAGGCGGGCGGGCGGCTGCCGCCCACGCGCACGGGTGCGCATCCTCGCACCACCGGCCTCACCTGGTCAGGTGAGATCGGGGGACCGGCGCGGCACCCGGAGCAGCACGGGCTTGGGCCATCGGGATGGCGGCGCTCGTACGTCCGGCTGTTCGCGGGCCCTCGGGCTTCCGGCGGCCCGGCGCGCGCCCCAACACTTCCGCTCAGCCGCCGCCCCACCAGCCTCCCCGACCGGCGGCGCGGGAACCCGGCGGAACGGAGACACCCATGTCGCCCGCGGAACTCGAGGACGTCCTGACCCGAGTCGTCCACCCCGACGACCCCGACCGCCGGGTGCTGCTCCCCGACGAGCTGCTCGACACCCCGCTCGACGACCTCGA
>NZ_JBQGCX010000389.1:0-11444 GCF_052038725.1 Actinosynnema sp. | reverse complement strand
GCGGCTGAGCCAGGTCGAGAACGGCAAAGGCAGCCTCGGGACGGAGGAACTGCTGAAGCTGCTGGACTTCTACGGCGTCCAGGGCAACGAGCGGAGCACGATCCTCGCGCTGGGCACGGCCGCGCGACGGCGGTCGGTGCGACGCGGGTACGTCGACACGCTGCCGGAACCGTTCCAGCGCTTGGTGGAGATGCAGGTCGCGGCGAGCCGGATCAGCTGGTACGAGTGCGGCGTGATCCCCGGCTTGCTGCAATCGCCGGACTACCTCCAAGCGATCATGAACGCGGGAAACTCGATCTACTGGGAGCCATCCGAGGAGGAGACCGGCAATCGGATCTCGTTCCGGCTGGACCACCAGCGCCGGGTACTGGAGTGCAGCGATCCCAAGGACATCACGGTGATCTTCACCGAGGACTCCTTGGAGCACATCGTGGGCAGCGCCTCGATCATGCGCGGCCAGGTGCTGCACCTGCTGCAACTGCTGGAACGGCACGAGAACCTGACGATCCGGGTCGTGTTGAACAGCGCGGTGGACAACCCTGCGCTGGGCGGCGGCTTGGTGCTGCTGGACTTCCAGGAATCGTCACCGGTCAGCTTCGCCCCGCTGCTCTACGGACCGTGCACCTACTACGATCAGCCCGAAGACCTCGCAACGATGCAACGAATGTATGACCGGGTCGAGGAACTTGCGCTCAGCCGAGAGAACACCCGAGAACTGCTGATCGACCTGGTGAGGAAGGACGCGTCATGACCCGCGACACCGGCTGGTTCAAGAGCACCTACAGCTCGGCGGGCAGCAACGGATGCGTCGAAGTCCGCTTCACCGGGTGGCACAAGAGCAGTCACAGCTCGGCGGGCAGCAACGCGTGCGTCGAGGTCCAGCACGCGGGCGCCACCGTCGGCGTCCGGGACTCCAAGAACCCCACCGGTCCCGCGTTCCGCTTCAGCGCCGCCGCCTGGTCCGCCTTCACGCGCGGTCTCGCAACGCCCTGATCCGGGCCAACAGCTCGTCCACCTTCACGCGCCCCGCGCGCAGCTCCGCCGCCTGCCTCGTCGCCGCCTGGACCGCGCGGGTGCGCTCGCCCGCCTCCATGCGCAGCGCGCGGTCCACCTCGCGCAGCTCCGCCTCGATCGCCTCGACCCGCTTGGCGAGCGCGTCGTCCAGCGCCAGCGACAGCTGCTGCTCGACCTCGATCAGCTGCTCGGCCACCAGCTGGTCCAGGGTGGACCGCGCGTCGGCGATCGAGTCCGACAGCCACTGCTTGATGTGCTGCTTGTCCGCCGAGTGCTTGCGCGTGCGCGCCATCCACCACCCCGCGCCCAGCCCGATCACCAGCGTCGCGGGCAGCACGACCGGGTTCAGCGCGCCGATGCCCAGCCCCGCCAGCGGCAGGGCGGCCAACCGGCCCGCGCCCAGCCCGCCCGAGATGCCCATGAACACCAGCAGCTTGTCCTCGGCGGTGGGCGTGCGCCTCTCCGGCGGGCGCAGCACGATCGGCGGGGTGACGCCGCGCGCGAACTGGCCCCGGATCACCGCCATCTCGTCCGGCGTGAACAGGTCCGCCAGCGCCAGGTCCGCGACCTTCCCCAACCGGTGCCCGAGCCCCGCGCTGATCCTCGACGACACGACCTGCAGCGCCGCGTCCACCTGACCCGGCAGCGCCACCAGCTGGTCCCGGTCGGCGGCGTCGATCGCGGTGCGGAACCACGTCTGGAGGTCCCGCACCTGCCTGGCCACCTCGTGGTTGCCCTCCACGCGCGCCCGCTGCACCTCGCCGCGCAGCTTGACCTGCCAGCTCCGCGTGGACGACCTGCGCTGCGAGTTCAGCTCGTCGCGCCGCCCCCGCAGCACCTCGGCCTGCTCCTCGCCCGCCGACAGCGCCCGCAGGTCCGCCTCGGCCACGGCCACCAGCTCGTCCAGCACGGTGGCGAGCGCGCGCAGCCCGTTCGCCTCGCCGAGCATCGCGGCCCGGCCGACCACCAGCTCCTGCAGCGCCGCCTGGAGCTCCCCGATGCCGGACCGCTCGCGCAGCATCGCCGCCGCGTCCGGGTTCGGGGCCTTCGCGGCCATCTCGAACATCCGCGCCGACACCGGGTGGAACACCGCCCCGGCGAACCTCGGCGCGTGCTGCGCCAGCAGCGCCCGGTCCGCCTCGACCACCTCGCGCCACCCCCGGAACTGGTCGACCTTGGTCAGCGCGAACACGACCGTCTCGACCCGCTCGCCGACCGACCGCAGGAACTCCAGCTCGCCCCTGGTGAACGGCGCGGAGGCGTCCACGACGAACAGCAGCGCCGTCGCGTCCGCCGCCGCCTCGGCCGCCAGCTCGCCGTGCGCGGAGTCCAGCCCGCCGACACCGGGGGTGTCCACGATCGTGAGCCGCTCCAGCAACGGGATCGGGGCGTCCACCTCCACCGACCTCGGCGGCAGCGCGCCCTCGGGCAGCTCGTGCGCGGCGGAGACCCAGGCGATGAGCTGGGAGCGGTCGAACTCGACCGGCGGGGCGCCGCCCGCGTAGCGCGCGCGGCACGCCCACCGCTCGCCGTGCCCGAGGACCAGGTACGCGGCGGTGGCGACCTCGGCGTCCACCGGGGACAGGCCGGGCGTGGCGAGCAGGGCGTTGACCAGGGAGCTCTTGCCCCGGTTGGTCTCGCCGACCACGACCACCGACGCCTTCCCGCCGCGCCGGGTGTCCACGAGCTCGGCGGCGGCCGGGTCGACCGAGCGCACCAGCGCGGTCAGCTTCTCCCGCGTCCGGCGGACGAGCTGCGGCAGCGGCAGCGGCTGCGGGGTGGTCATCGGGCCGTGTAGACGGTGACGATCGGCGCGCGGAGCGTGCGCCCGCGGTCGGCGAAGCCGACCACCTCGGTCTCGGCGACCAGGCCGTCGAGCGTGACGTCGTCGGTGGGCACCACGCCGCCCGCCTCGTGCACGGACGGGTCGAACCGCTCGCCGTCCGGCCGCAGCGCGGTCACGCCGATGGCCGACAGGCCCTCCTCGATGCGCTCGACGACGCCCGAGCTGCGGGCGCGGTCCAGCGCGTACAGGCACAGCTGGACCAGGGCGCGCCGCTCGGCGAGCGCCTGGTCGAGCAGTTCACCCGCGATGGTCTCCACGTCCGGCTCCGACGCCCCCCGGCCCGGTTCCGTTCCACCGCCGCCCCACGTCATCGCCGCCCCCGAACCCGCTGGTGCCCCCGCACCTGCTGCCAGATCAAGAAGTACGCCCGGTGCACGACGTGCGCGACCCGGCTCTGCGCGGGCGTCGCCCCGAACGAGGCGAACGAGCGCCACCACCCGGCGCGCTCCAGCGCGTACGCCGCCACCGCCTCGGGCGGCCTGCCCACCATGCCCAGCTGCTCCACCGGGTCGGCCGAGGCGCCGAACCGCAGGACCTCCTCGGCCAGGTCGACCGGCATCCCGACCGCGCCGGACGCGACCAGGGTCAGCGCCTCCAGCAGCCGCAGCTGGTGCGCCTCCGGCTTGGCCAGCAGCACCTCGATGGCGTTGTGCACGCGCTGCCGCTCGCCGGGGTCGCCGGACGCCGCGGCGAGCGCGCTCACCGAGGCGAGCGCGGCGGCGGCCTTGATGCCGTCGGCGCGGGCGCGGAACACCGCGTTGAGCTTGCCGCGCACCCCGTCCAGCCCGGACGCGTCGAGCAGCTTGCGGCGCAGCGCGCCCGCCGTGATGGCCGGTTCGGCGTCCACCGCCTCCAGCGCGGTGCGCACGCCGTGCAGGTCCAGCCGCTCCAGCAGCCTGGCCCTGGCGCCCTGCGGGACGTCGCACTCCCAGGCGGTGAACAGGTCGGCGGACATCAGCATGGTCTCGCGGGTGGCCGGGTCCAGCTCGGCGAGCCTGCGTAGCGCGTCGGCGTCGGCCGAGGAGAAGCCGCCGGTCTCGGCGGACTCGGCGACCAGCCCGATGACCGGCAGCACGTCGGCGACCCTGGGCTTGAGCGTCTTGGCCTGCCGCTCGGCGAGCAGCAGGGCGGCCTTCCACACGTCGCCGTCCGCGCCGTCCACGGTCTCGGGGGCGATGGTGTCGGCCTTGTTGAGCACGGCGATCGCGTTGGCCGGGCCCGCCTCGCGGCCCGCCGTCGCGGCGGTGAACGCGGCCAGCGCCTGCCGGTCGTCCACGCGCACGCCCTGGGTGAAGACGTAGAGGACGGCCTCGGCGCCCGCGACCGCGCCCCTGGACACCGGGTCGAGCCCGCCGTGGTGCAGCACGGCCTCGGTGCGGGCGACCGAGTCGGCGTCGAGCGAGCCGAGGCCGGGGGTGTCGATGACGGTCAGGTCGCGCAGCACCGCGTTGGTCAGGAACGCCTCGACGTGCGAGACGGTCGTGAGGTCGACGCCCAGCTGGGCGGGCACCATGCCCTCCGCGTCGAACGGGAGCACCTGCTTGCGGCCGTCGGCGAGGACGACCTCGACCCGGTCGACCGTGCCGTACTGGTAGCGGGTGACCAGGCGGGTGCACTCGCCGACGTCGGTCGGCGCGACGCGGCGGCCGATCAGCGCGTTGACCAGCGTGGACTTGCCCGACTTGATGCGCCCGGCGACCGCGACCTGGAGCGGCGCGGCCAGCCTGGCGAGCACGCCGCGCAGTCCGGCGGCGGTGCGCGGGGAGACGTGCGGGCCGAGGCCTGTGCACAGCGACGCCACAGCCGCAGAGAGCGGACCCGCGTACCTCGCCTGACCTGTCACCCCCGAATCGTGCCACGTCCGAACGGCTGACACCCCGGAACGGTTGCCGCCGCCGGGTTTCCCGAGCCCCGCCATAACCGCTGCTGATCGTCGCTGGACCGGTCGGCTGCCCGCTCGAACGGGAATCGGGTTACACCCCCGCGAGTCACGGGTACACGACTCACCGTGAGCGTCGGGTAGAGAGAGGCTGTGGAGACATGGACCAGGGGTATGCCGTGTTCCTGCTGCTCGGTGTGGTGCTGGTGCTGATCGACGGCCAGTTGATCTACCGGAGCGGTCGGGGCTACATGAACCGGGCTTACGGCGACCCGGAGGCGGCGGCGTCGATGACGCGGCTGGCGACCGTGCTGTTCCACCTCGTGATGTTCGGGCTGCTGGCGCTGGTCTCGCTGATCACGCCGGACACGGGCGACCCCGTGCAGAACGTGGTGGTGCAGCTCGGGATCATGCTGCTGGTGCTGGCGGCGGTGCACGCCGCGACGATGGTGATCCTGGCGCGCATCCGCGACCGGCAGATCCAGCAGCAGCTCGCGGACGAGATGGCGCGGGAGAGCAGGCGGTTCGAGCAGGAGAACGGCCCGGTGGGGCTGCGCAAGCGCATCGTCGAGCGGACCACGCCGGGGCCGGAGGCCGCGCCGGTGGCGCAGGAGCCGCTCGCGGCGCCGACCACCCCCGCGCAGGGCGTCCAGCAGCCGCTGGTGGCCGAGCCGGAGACGCCGCGCGGCAGCACCCCGCCGTCCGGGCTCCCGCAGCCGGGCGTGGCGCAGGCCGGCGCGGCCCAGCCCGTGACGCCGCAGGCGGGCGTGCCGCAGACCGGTGTCCCCCAGGCGGGCGCGCCCGCGCCGAGGGCGGGCGAGCAGCCGGTGGCGCAGCCGTCCGTCGTGGAGCAGTCCGAGGTGGCCGCGCAGCGGGCCGAGCACAAGGCCGACCCGTTCACCGTGCACACCAAGCGGTAGCACGGGAGCAGACCCGGTGACCCCGGTCGAGCGGTTCGCACCGCTCGACCGGGGTCAACCCGTGGTAGGAGGGGGGCTCAGACCGCAGCGCGACGCGGCGGTCGCGGGCTCTGCCTAACCTGGTCCACGTGCGGCAGCTGAGCATGTGGATGCGAGCGCACCCCGCGTTCGGGGACACCCTGATCGCCGGGGTGCTCTTCATGTTCGACCTGCTCACCCTCGCCGCCGCCGGACTGCCGCGCCAGGTCCCCGCGGAGGACGCCGGGGTCGTGACGTCCGGGGTCTCCGGCGCGGCCTGGCTCACCGTGCTGGTGCTGATGATCGGCCCGCTGCCGGTGCGCCGCAGGTACCCGAGGACGACCAGCGCCCTGATCCTGCTGGGCGCCTGGGTCCAGCTGTTCACCCACGGCGCCGTGGACGACCCAGGCGGGCTGCCGCTCCGGCCCGCCGACATGGCGCTCGCCGTCGCGCTCTACACGATGGTCGTGTTCGTGGGCAGGCGGCCGAGCCTGCTCTACCTGGCCGCGCTGTCGGTGGGCAGCGTCCTGTGGGCGGTGACCGCCATGGGCGGCCCCGCGGGCGTGATGATGCTGTTCGTGATCGCCCCGGTGTTCGGGTTCAGCTGGGCGCTGGGCGAGTTCGTCGGCGCGCGCCGCGCCTACCACTCCGAGCTGGAGCAGCGGCTCCGGCTGCTGGAGCTGGAGCGCGGGCAGCAGGCCAGGATCGCGGTGGGCGAGGAGCGGTCGCGGATCGCGCGGGAGCTGCACGACGTGGTGGCGCACGCGGTGAGCGTGATGGTGGTGCAGGCCGACGGCGCCGGGTACGCGATCCGGACGCAGCCCGAGCTGGCCGAGGCCGCCGTGCGCACCATCTCCGACACCGGGCGGCAGGCGCTGGCCGAGCTGCGCAGGCTGCTGGGCGTGCTGCGCAGCGAGGACGGGTCGGGCGCGCAGTGGGCGCCGCAGCCGGGCGCGGGCGACCTGCGGGAGCTGGCCGAGGCGCTGCGCGCCTCCGGGCTGCCGGTGACCCTGGTGGTCAGCGGCGACCTGGGCGTGCTGCCCGCCGGGCTCGGGCTGGGCGTGTACCGGATCGTGCAGGAGGCGCTGACCAACACGCTCAAGCACGCGGGCAGCGGGGCGAGCGCGGTGGTGCGGGTGGACTGCGGTCCGGAGCGGGTGCTGGTCGAGGTGGTGGACGACGGCTTCGGCACGCCCCACGACCTGGTGGAGCTGTCCGGCGGCAACGGGCTGATCGGGATGAGGGAGCGGGCCGGGGTGCTGGGGGGTCGGCTGGAGGCCGGGCCCAACCCCGGAGGCGGGTGGCGGGTCAGGGTCGACCTGCCGCTCGTGCCCGCGTGAGCGGTGTTCGCGGAGCCGGCGCTCCGGCGGGGACCTAAGGTGGCTGACCATGATCCAGGTGTTGCTCGTCGACGACCAGGAGCTCATGCGGATGGGTTTCCGCATGGTGCTCAACGCGCAGGAGGACATCAGCGTCGTCGGTGAGGCGGGGGACGGGCTCGACGCCGTGCACATGGCCGAGCAGCTGCGCCCCGACGTGGTGCTGATGGACGTGCGGATGCCCGTGCTCGACGGGGTCGAGGCGACCAAGCGGATCACCGAGGCCGGGACGGCGCGGGTGCTGGTCATGACCACGTTCGACATGGACGAGTACGCGCTGTCCGCGCTGCGCAGCGGGGCCAGCGGGTTCCTGCTCAAGGACACGCCGCCCGCCGACCTGGTGTCGGCGCTGCGGGCGGTGGCCAGCGGGGACGCCGTGGTGTCGCCGAGCGTGACCAAGCGGCTGCTGGGGCGGTTCCTCGGCGAGGGCGGCGGGACGCTGCGCGACGCGTCGGTGCTGGACGCGCTGACCGAGCGGGAGCGCGAGGTGCTGGTGCTGATCGCCAAGGGCATGTCGAACACGGAGATCGCGCGGAAGCTGTTCCTGTCCGAGGCGACGGTGAAGACGCACGTGGGGCGCATCCTGGCGAAGCTGGAGCTGCGGGACCGGGTGCAGGCGGTGGTGCTGGCCGACGAGACCGGGCTGGTGCGGCCGGGCGACGTGTGAGCGCCGGTCCGGCGGCCCCGGTCGGGCCGCCGGACCGGTGTGGTCTAGCGGTAGTCCTCGGCGTCGAAGTCGCCGGGGTCCCGCTCGGGCTTCACGACGTCGTCGTTCCAGCGGCCCCAGTCCGGCTTGGAGCCGTCCAGGTCGGTGAAGCCGTACTCGCGCATGAGCGTCCAGGACGCGAGCGCCTGGCCGGTGAACCGGTGCCTGTCCGGGTCGGCGGCCAGCGCGGCCAGGCCCCGGCCCAGGTAGTGCGGGGTCTCCGAGAGGGCGTAGTGCGGCTCCTTGGCGATCGCGTCGCGCCAGGTGGCCTCGGTGACGCCGAAGTGCTCCAGCATCTGCTCCGAGCGCAGGAAGCCGGGGGTGGCGGCGACCGAGGTGCAGCCGTGCGGCTCCAGCTCCTTGGCCAGCACCCGGCCGAAGCGGCGGATCGCGACCTTGACCGAGTCGTAGGCCAGGGTGCCGGGGTAGTGGTCGTCGGTGTCGCCGTCGGTGACCTCGACCAGCAGGCCCCCCGGCCTGCGGATCAGCAGCGGCAGGAGGCGGTGCAGGGAGACCAGGTGCGCGCGGACGCTGTTGTCCCACATGCGCAGCTGGGCTTCGAGGTCCTGCTCCCAGAAGGGGGCGAACTCCACGTCGAGCTCGCCGCCCCAGACGTCGTCGACGAGGACGTCGAGCCGCCCGCCGCGCTCGGCCTCGATCCGGTCGCGGAACGCGTCCACGTCGGCGGGGTCGGTGAAGTCGCAGCGCACCGCGATGCCGGTGCCCCCTGCGGCGGTGACCAGCTCGGCGGTCTCCTCGATGGTCTCGGTGCGGCCGATCGGCGACCGGCTCTCGCGGGTGGTGCGCCCGCCGACGAAGACCGTGGCGCCCGCCGCGCCCAGCTCGACGGCGATCGCCCGGCCCGCGCCGCGCGTCGCGCCGGTGACCGCGGCGACCTTGCCCTGCAAAGTCATGCTCTCCCCTTGTCGTTCGGTTGCCTTGCTCGGGTGGCCGCCCCGGTCAGGGACGTCCCCAGGCGTCCAGCACCGCGTCCACGTCGTGCAGCATCCGGTCGACCAGCCCGCCGTTAGGTCGGATCGACCAGTCCAGGGTCGCGCCGGAGACCAGGGCGTGCAGCACCCGCGCCGCCCGGTCCGGTTCCGGCGCGCCCGGCAGGTCGACCGCCGCGACCAGGTCGCGCAGGGCGGTCTCGATCGCGACGTGCAGGTCGGCGAGCAGGGCGCGCAGGGCCGGGTCCATGAGGTCCACGCCCAGCTGGGCGAGGTGGTTGCCCGCCGTCGCCGGGTCCGGGGTGCCCTCGAAGAACCAGGCGGTGAGGGCGGCCCTGAGGCCCTCCAGGGGCGGCAGGCCCTCGGCGGCGGCGCGCATCCGGTCGCCGACCTGGGCGATCTCGCGCCTGCTGAGGGCTTGGAGCAGGCCGCTCTTGGAGCCGAACCGGGTGGCGAGGGTGCCGACGGAGACCTTCGCCTCGGCGGCGACCTGGGCCATCGTGAAGTCCGGGCCCTCGCGGTTGATGACGTCGCCGGTCGCCTTCAGGAGGCGTTCGTCGGTGATGGACTTGGGGCGGGCCACGCGGGTTATTGAACCATGGTTCATTAATCGGGGCCAGTGGCCGTTCCGGCGGTTTTCCCGAGGAGGGCTCACTTAGGGTGGCCGGATGGAGCGGACACCTCGCCTGATCGCGCTGGACATCGACGGAACCCTCGTGCCGACCGGGAGCGACGAGGTCTCGCCCGCCGTCCTGGACGCGGTCGGGCGGGCCGTGGCGAGCGGGGCGCGGGTGGTGCTGTCCACCGGGCGGAGCGTGCTCGGGACCCTGGGCGTGGCGGAGCGGCTCGGGGTGGGCGGGACGCTGCTGTGCTCGAACGGGGCGGTGTGGTGGGACGTCCGGGCGGGGGCGGCGGTGCGGCGGTCGGTGTTCGACGCGGCGGCGGCGCTGGCGGTGCTGCGGGAGGCGCTGCCGGGGGCGGTGTTCGCGAGCGAGGTCGTCGGGGTGGGGAGCCTGGCGCTCGGGCGGTGGGCCGAGGGGGACCTGTCCGGGGACGTGCGGGAGGTCGGGGTCGGGGAGTTCACGGCGGAGCCGACGTCGCGACTGGTCGCGCGGTGGGCGGGGCGGGAGCCGGGGGAGCTGGCGGCCCGGATGTCCGGAATCAGGCTGCCCGGCGCCACGTGGACCTCGGACCACGTGGAGGCGTGGTTGACCGTGGTGCCCGAGGGGGTGTCGAAGGGGGCCGAGCTGGAGCGGCTGCGGCGGGAACTGGGGGTCGACCGGGCGGACACGGCGGCGATCGGCGACGGGCACAACGACGTGGCGATGCTGCGGTGGGCCGGGTGCGGGGGGGCCATGGGGCAGGCGCCCGAGGGGGTGCGCGCGGCGGCCGACGTGGTGACCGGGACGTTGGCGGAGGACGGGGTGGCGGCGGCGCTGGGGCGGTGGTTCTGAGATTTGTCGTCCTTTTGATGACGAGCGGGGTTGTCAACGTTGTGATGACGCGGTAGCCTTGGTGGCACAGCGCATTGACCGGTAGTCGATACGTGGAGGTGGTTCTCGATGTTGATGCGCACCGACCCCTTCCGGGAGCTGGACCGCTTCGCGCAGCAGGTGCTGCGGGGGGTGGGTGGCCTCGGGTCCGGTGGACAGGGCGGCACGTGGTCGCGGCCGGCGATGATGCCGATGGACGCCTACCGGGTCGGGGACGAGTTCGTGGTCGAGTTCGACCTGCCGGGGGTGGCGGCGGACGCGATCGAGCTGGACGTGGAGCGGAACGTGCTCACGGTGAAGGCCGAGCGCAGGCCGAACCACCTGGGGCGGGTTGCGGCTGGGGCTTCGCGGGCGGATGCCGCGGGGGTCGACGCCTCGCGGGCGAGCGGTTCGCGGGCCGGCGCTGAGGCAGGCGACCGGGGGACCGGGCAGTCGGGCGTGGCCAGGCAGTCGGGTGCGGCGGGGCAGCCGAGCGAGGTCGAGCAGTCGGGCCTGGTCGAGATGGTGGTGTCGGAGCGACCGCTGGGCGTGTTCTCCCGGCAGCTGTTCCTGGGCGACGCCCTGGACGCGGAGAACATCCGCGCCGACTACGACGCGGGTGTCCTGACCCTGCGCATCCCGATCTCCGAGCGCACGAAGCCGAGGAAGATCGCGATCGGCAGCGCGGGCAACCGCAGCGCCGAGCACACCGACCGCACCACGGTCGACGCCACGCACGTGGACCGCAAGGAGCTCAGCTCCGAGAGCGCGCAGACCGGGACCTGAGCAGATCGGGACCTGAGCAGGCCAGGACCTGAGGAGATCAGGACCTGACGGGCGCGGACTCCCGGCGGATCGGCTGACTCCCGGCGGATCGGCTGACGCCCGGCGGATCGGCTGACGCCTAGCCGGTGAGCGGCGCCGGAAACGCGGGCCGACGCCTGATGGGCGAGCGGCGCCGGGCGGGGCGGCATGTGCGCTCGCTCGAGGAGCTACAGGCGCGTGGTCCAAACAAGGGCTGCGCGGAACGGCATCGATGAACAGGTCGCACAACACGCACACGGGTACCGGGACTCCGCGCGGGTCCCGGTACCCGCATGTGTCCGGTGCCCGCACGTGTCCGGTACCTGCACGTGTCCGGCACCCGCACGTGCCTGGTCCCCGCATGTGCCCGGTACCCGCAGGTGTTCCGAGTCCGGCCGGCCATCGGCCGGGTACGAGCCCCTGGTCTGCGCGAATCGTGCGAGTCAGGGCAGTCGG
>NZ_JBQGCX010000388.1:0-3339 GCF_052038725.1 Actinosynnema sp. | reverse complement strand
GGGGGGGGGGCTGGGGGCGGCGGTGGTCGCGGTCGGGCTGGTCGTGGTGGGCGTGCAGCGGGCGGAGCCGGCGCTGCGCACGGCGCTGCTGTACCTGGACGACCGGGGCGGCGCGTCGTGGCTCTCCGGCGACCCGGAGGTCAGCGCGTGGACGTGGCACGCGCTGGGCGAGCGGCCGGAGCGCGGGGTGCTGCTGAAGGAGGACTTCCCGATGCTGACCGGCCCGCTGCTGCGCGCGCCCGCGCCGAGCGGGCTGCTGGAGCCGCCGGGGGTGGAGGTGACGGCCGGGGACGGGGTCGCCCGTGTGGCGGTGCGGCCAGGCGCCGGGGTGTGGCGCACGCAGGTCGTGGTGCCCGCCGGGTGCCGGTCGGGCGGTCGGGACCTGCCCGCCGGGGTGGTGGAGTTCTACGGGCAGGCGGGCGGGTTCGAGCTGGAGTGCCCGGTCGGGGCGGAGCTGGCGGTCACCGACCACCGGATCGGGCTGCCCGCCGAGGTCGCGTCGCTGCTGCCGCCCAGGCCCGCGGGCGAGCTGCCGGTGCAGTCGGGGTCGCGGGCGTACGACGGCGCGCTGACGCGGGTGGTGGTGCGCCTGTGACCCTCACCGCAGCCGCTCGGCCAGCTCCCGCTCGGACAGCGGCTCCCCGTCCAGGTAGAACCGCTCGGCGTCGCGGGCGACCTGCCGGAGCCTGCCCGCGCTGGTGACGGTGAGCGTGGTGAACGTGGCCGCGTCGGCGGGCACCGGGCGCCACGCGTGGTAGACCCGGCCGCCCGAGGTGGAGTACAGCATCCGCTGGTCGACGATCCGCCAGTCTCCGGGGTCGGCGCCGCGCAGCGGCCTGCCGTGCGAGTAGCAGGAGCGCGCGTCGTGCCCGAAGAACCCGCCCAGCGACAGGAACGCGGCCGGTTCCGCGCCCGCGACGCGCACCGGCCGCCCCACGCCCGCCGAGAACACGACGACGTCCCGGTCGGCCCCGTAGCCGTGCGCGACGGGCTCGCCGAGGTCGTCGTGCACGACCCCGCGGTCGAGCGCGCGGAACGTGGCGGCGTCCGCCTTGACCCGGTGCCACGGCGTCCACACCCGCTCCGCGTCGCGGGCGAACGAGAAGCTGAGCACCCGGAAGGTCGCCGCGTCGGCGCGCGGCAACCGGTTGCCCATCCGCCACACCCGCTCCCCCTCGACCCGCCACGGGCTGGACACCGACCACCTCCACTCCCCGGACGGCGATTCCGGGTGACCTCGCCGCAAGGCGATCATAAGGGCATTTCGCGGGCCCCGGATCAGCGAATATGTTTCACAACTAACGTTTTCCGGTGGCTCCGCAAATGAACGGTCGAATCGATCGGATGGATATGCACCCGACCGTTCCGCAAAAGCCGACGACACCCGAGGCCATGCCCGCTGACCTGGAATCGAGCCCCCCTCGAAGATCGTTCCTGGTGCGCGCGCGTAACAACTCGGTCGAGCCCGGCGAATCCGAGGTCACCGGTGGGAATTCCCCGGATACTGGTTTCCCGCCTGCGCGGGAGCGAGGGGGTCGGGATGGGCGTGCCGCAGCGCGGGAACCGGTTCCGGCCGCACCGCGCCGAGACCGTCGACCGCGCGTGACCGCCCGCGAGCGCCGTCGCGCCACGCGGGCGCGGCGTCCGCCACCGGTGCGCGGCGGGGCGCACGGGTTGGGGCGCACCAGGCCTCCCCCTCAGGAGGGGGTGAAAGGGGTAGTGATGTCCGGTGGGACGCGGCAGCGCGGCGGTGTGCCGCCCGACGGGAGCAGGAGACCCGGCGGCCGGAAGCCCGGCGGGTCGGGGAAGCAGGCGGGCCCCGGCGCGCCGCCGCCCGAACCGCCCGAGGTCCACGACAAGCGCCTCGGCTGGGTCGGCTGGCTGTTCGGCGCCCTGTTCGTCGCCTCGCTCTCCCCGCTGGCGCTGCTCGACCTGAACGGCGCCAGCCAGCTCGCGGGCGTGATCGCGCTGCCGGTGTCGGTCGTGCTGGGCGCGCTGGGGCTCCTGGTGGCCGAGCGGCCGGAGCTGCTGCGCGGCCGGACCGGGCAGCCGGTCGACTGGGCGCGCAGGTTGACGTGGGCCGCGACCGTGCTGGGACTGGTGGGGGTCGGCGCGGTCGGCTACGCCGTCTGGGACGCCACCCGGCCCCTGGACGTGGTCGCGCCCGACGGGTTCACCGGCGGGAAGCCGTGGCGGGACGGGGAGGAGCGGGTGCTGGAGCTGCCCGGCTCCCCGCCCGAGCGGGACCGGCTGGTGCTGGCGCTGAGCCTGGAGAACGCGCGCAGGACCGGGGACTGCGAGCGGTCGCCGGAGCTGCGGTACACGCCCGTCGTGGACGGGCAGGAGCGGACCGAGGTGGTCGGCAGGCCCGGCGCCGCGGTGGAGCTGCCGCTCGACGGGGCGAAGCGGCAGGCGGCGGTGAAGGTCGTGCTGGAGTACTCCGGCGGCAACACCGCGTGCGAGGTCTGGGTGCGGGTGGACGAGGCGGTGCTGCGTGACTGATCGGCGCGGGTTCCTGGCGGTGGTGGCGGTGCTGGCGCTGGCGGTGGGCTGCGCCGAGCCGGAGCGGCTGTTCCCCGAGCGGTTCGACGTCGGCGTCGCGCCGAACTCGCCGGGCTGGGGCATGGTCGACCCGGCGACCAACGAGCGCAGCGGCTTCGACGACGACCTGCTCAACTGGTTGGGCTCCGAGCTGGACTTCCGGCCCGAGCCGCTGCCGGTGCGGACGGGCGACCGGGAGGCGGAGCTGCAACCGGGCGGCCGGGTGTCCATGGTGGTCGCCAGCTACTCGACCACGGACGCGCGGCGCGAGAAGGTCCTGTTCGCGGGGCCGTACATGCTCTCGCAGCAGGGCGTGCTGGTGCTGCGGGGCGAGGACGGGCAGCCGCGCTTCCCTGACATGGACTCGTTGCGCGGCAAGCCGGTGTGCGTGACGCGGGGGTCGACCTCGTCCGCGCAGATCCGGGAGTACCAGGGGCTGGGGCTGGTGCCGACCGAGGTCGGCTACTACGAGGAGTGCTTCTCGCGGCTGCGGGAGGGGTCGGCGGCGGCGGTCTCCACGGACCAGCTGCTGCTGCACGGGTACACGACCAAGCACTCGGACGTGGTGGTGCTGCCGAACGTGGCGTTCGGCCAGCAGGAGCGGTACGGCGTCGGGTTCCCCAAGGGCGACACCGCGCGCTGCGAGGCGGTCGCGAAGAAGCTGCGGCAGCTGCTGGCCGGGGCGCTGTGGGAGGAGTTCTTCCAGCGGAACCTGGTCGGGGCCGACCCGAAGGGGCACAAGCCGGACCCGAACGACATCACCTGCGGCTGAACGAGGAGCGGGGGCTGGCGGAGACG
>NZ_JBQGCX010000387.1:0-2349 GCF_052038725.1 Actinosynnema sp. | reverse complement strand
GCGCCGCGCCGAGGCCGATCATGCCGACGGCCAGGCCGAGGTGCAGCCAGTTGTCGGCGGCGTTGAGCGGCACGAAGTTGGCCGTGCTGTGCTCGTCCACGACCACGCCGTACAGCCACAGCACCGCGTAGATCGCGCCTCCGCCGATCAGGAACGCGCGGGCCCCGCGCGGGGCCTTGGACAGCCCCGCGGCGATGCCCGCCGCGCCGAACGCGAGGTGCACCAGGTTGTGCAGCGCGGAGACCTTGAACACGCCCAGCAGGGCGGCGTCCGAGTGGTGGCCCGCGAACTCCAGGCCGTCGTAGTTCGTGGTCAGGCCGGGGACGAACCCGGCGATGCCCACCAGCAGGAACACCGCGCCCACCGCTAAAGCGGCGTTCTGCACCGGCGTGCGGTGGCGCGTCGTCGTGTCGGTCATGCCTGCCTCCAGGGCGCAGGTGTGTCCGGACGTCCGGGCGGCTGCCCGGTGCGCGCGGCTACCCGTGCGGGCAGGGGGGTAAACGATCTGGTCGGCGCAGTGGCCCGAACGGGTCACCGGCCGGCCGGGCGCGGGTGCGCGCGGGGCTCAGCGCGTCAGGGCCGCGAACATCACGGCGAACTGGTCCAGCGACGCCTTCGCCAGTTCCCCGTCCCGGTGCGAGAACCAGGACGAGGCGACCCCGTCCAGCACCGACACCACCAGCTCCGCCAGCAGCGCCCGGTCCACCGAGTAGTCGAACCCGGCCTCCTCGGCGAGCCGGTCCAGGTGCGCGACCGCCTTGGCGACGTACTCGCGGTGCTGCCACGCGGGCAGCTCGCGCAGCTCGGGCTCCCGCTGGGCGAGGGTGACCAGCTCGCCCAGCACCAGCTCCGCCTCCGGGTCGGCCTGGAACGCGGTCCAGAAGGCGGCCAGCATCGTGCGGACGTTGTCCACGGCGGGCAGGTCCGGCGAGATCGCGGGCCACGCCGCGTCCAGGCTGGTGTTCAGGCCCGTGGTGAGCAGCGCGGTGTACAGCTCCTGCTTGGAGCGGAAGCAGTAGTGGAACGCGCCGTGCGGCATGCCGGCCTCGGCACAGATGGCGCGGGTGGTGGCGGCACCGACGCCGTCGCGCTTCATCACGCGCAGCGCGGCGGCCACGAGCTGCTCGCGCCGCACGGCCGCGCTCACGTGCTTCCGGCCCGCCCTGGCGTCCTGTGCCGTCGACATGGGGTCATCCTAACAGTCTGGCCAACTGACCAGGTCGCTTGACTTGGTCACTTGGCCAACTTTACCGTGGGGGCGACCCAGCACCCGTCGACCGAAGGGGGACCCCGTGGTCGCCACCGGCACGCGCATCCCCGGCCCCAAGCCCCTGCCCCTGGTGGGGAACCTGCTCGACGTCCTCACCTCCGACCTGGACACCGACGTCGACTTCCTCGACCGCTGCCACCGCGAGCACGGCGGCATCGTCGCGCTGACCTTCGCCGGGCAGCGCCAGGTCTTCGCCTCCAGCCACGAGCTCGTCGCCCGCATGTGCTCCGACCCGAGCTGGGGCAAGGCCGTGCACCCCGCGCTGGAGCAGGTCCGCGACTTCGCGGGTGACGGGCTGTTCACCGCGCGCGGCGACGAGCCGAACTGGGGCAAGGCGCACCGGCTGCTCATGCCCGCCTTCGGCCCCACCGCCATGAGGGACCACTTCCCGGCCATGCTCGACATCGCCGAGCAGATGCTCGTGCGCTGGCGGCGGTTCGGCCCCGACCACCGCATCGACGTCGCCGACGACATGACCCGGCTGACCCTGGACACCATCGCGCTGTGCGCCTTCGGCGCCCGGTTCAACTCCTTCTACCGCGACCGGGCCCACCCCTTCGTCGACGCGATGGTCCGCAGCCTCGTGGAGGCGGGCGAGCGCGCCGAGCGGCTGCCGGGCGTGCAGCCGTTCCTGGTGGGCAGGAACCAGCGGTACCGCGACGACATCGCCACCATGAACCGGATCGCCGACGGGATCGTCGCCGCGCGCGCCGCACTGCCCGCCGGGGAGCGGCCGGACGACCTGCTGGAGCGGATGCTCACCTGCGCCGACCCGGTCACCGGGGAGCGGCTGTCCGCGCGGAACGTGCGCTACCAGCTGGCCACGTTCCTGATCGCCGGGCACGAGACCACCTCCGGCCTGCTCTCCTTCGCCGTGCACCGGCTGCTGGCGCACCCCGAGGTGCTGCGCAAGGCCAAGGACGCGGTGGACGGGGTCCTGGGCGACCGCGTGCCCGCGTTCGAGGACCTGGCCCGGCTCGACTACCTCGGGCAGGTGCTGCGCGAGACCCTGCGGCTGCACCCGACCGCGCCCGCGTTCGCCCTGGCCCCCGACGAGCCCGCCGAGCTGGGCGGCCACG
>NZ_JBQGCX010000386.1:0-1713 GCF_052038725.1 Actinosynnema sp. | reverse complement strand
CCGGAGGGCCGCCGAGAGCGGGACGACCAAGCGCAGCAGGCGCAACGGGGACAGCAGGGACAGCAGGGACAGCAGGCACAGCAGGCACAGCAGGGACTGTCCACTCGGGGCGGTCGGCTGCCCAAGCGGGCTGAGCGGGAGCGCGCCCAGGGGTACGACGACGCGGCGTGGCCGCAGGACGAGCCCGAGCACGCGCACGAGGACCTGGAGGACCGGGGCCTGGAGGACCGGGGCTTGGAGGACCGGGGGCCGCAGCGCCCCGGCGGCATCCCCGGTCCGCAGCTGGCGCCCCGGCCCGCGCGGGGGCCGTCGGCGGACGCGACCGTGAAGGTCCAGCCCACCACCGCCAGCGAGCGGACCCTGCGCATCTCGGCCACGCACAACCCCGTCCACCAGGGTTGGCCCGGTACCGAAGAAAACCGGTAGTGGAGCGGATCAGGCAGCGGGCCGACGGGGCGACCCTCGTCTGCCTGTACCTGCTCGCGCTGCTGGCCATCCCGGCGCGCCTGGTGCTGTCGTTCGTGCCGATGACGCTGCCGCCCGCGCTGGTGGTGGCGCTGGTGCTGGGCGTGCTGTGGCTGTCCGCGCAGATGGTCGACACGCTGAACATGGGCAAGGGCCGCAACGCCCTGCGCACCGCCGTGGCGCTCTACCTGGTGCTGCACCTGTGCACGTACGCCGTGGCGACGCGCCGCTTCCTGCCGATCGACGAGCTGACCGTGGCGGACAGCGGCATGGTCCGGATCGTGGCCACGGCCAGCGTCGCGATCTTCGCCTGCGACGCCGTCCGCACGCGGGAGCGGCTCGACCGGGTGATGAAGCTGATCCTGGTGTGCACGGCCGGGATCGCGTTCGTGGGGCTGGTGCAGTTCGGGCTGGGCATCGACCTGGCCGGGTACGTGTCCATCCCCGGTCTGCGCGCGCAGGAGAACGTGTACGCGGCCATGGAGACCCGGTCGATCTTCCGGCGGCCCACCGGGACCACGAACCACCCCATCGAGTACGGGCTGGTGTGCGCGATGTCCGTCGCGATCGGGGCGCACTACGTGTTCCAGTCCCGCGACGAGGGCAGGCCGTACGCGCGCTGGCTGGTGTGCCTGGCCCTGGTCGGCCTCGGGGCGATGACCGCGCTCTCGCGGACCGCGATCCTGGGCATGACCGTCGCCGGGGTGGTCATGGTGGCGACCCTGCCCAAGCGGCGGAAGCTGACCGTGGTGCTGGTCGGCGGCGGGTTCTTCCTCGGGGCGAGCCTGGTCGTCCCAGGGCTGTTCGGCACGTTGCGCGGCATGTTCTCGAACATCAGCGACGACCCGAGCGTGAAGGCCAGGACCTCGGACTACGAGGCGGCGAACGAGCAGATCGCGCTGCACCCGCTGCTGGGCCGGGGGTTCGGGACGTTCCTGCCGACCAAGAACCCGATCCTGGACAACCAGTTCCTGCTGACGATGATCGAGAACGGCTACCTGGGGCTGTTCGCGCTGATCGGGATGTTCCTGGCGGCCTGCTACGCGGTGCTGCGGACGCGGCTGCTCAGCGCGGACGAGAACGTGCGGGGCATGGCCGCCTGCCTGCTGTCGGCGGTGCTGGTGGGCGGGATCGCGTCGGTGACGTTCGACCTGCTGGCGTTCAGCATCGCCACCGGGATGGTGTTCGTGATGCTGGGGCTGAGCGGGGCGGCGCTGCGGATCGCCCAGGCCGAGGCCGCCGAGCGCG
>NZ_JBQGCX010000385.1:0-2746 GCF_052038725.1 Actinosynnema sp. | reverse complement strand
GCCGACCGCGAGGTGCGGTCCGCCGCGCAGCACGTCCACCCGGTCCGTGCCCGGCCTGCCCAGCACCCAGCTCGACCCGCTCAGCGACTTCGCCTGCCGCTTGAGCGGGGCCAGCAGCCGCGACACCTCGCGGTACGACCCCACCGACCCGGTCGCGCACACCAGCGTCGCCAGCGACAGCGTCACCCGCAGCCCGTCGACGCCGAACTCCGAGTCCAGCACCCCGGCCCCGAACCCGACCAGCTCGTCCAGGCCCGCCACCAGCAGGAAGTCGTCCCCGCCCACGTGGCCCACCCGCACCGTCGGCAGCCCGGCCGCCCACTCGGCCAGCCGTCTGCCCACCGCCCGGATCAGGTCGTCGCCCGCCGCGAACCCGGCCCGGTCGTTCACGCCCTTGAACGAGTCCACGTCCAGCCAGCCCACGGCGAACACCTCACCCGCCAGCACCCGCCGCTCCACCTCGCGCGCGATCGACTCGCTGCCGGGCAACCGGGTCAGCGGGTTCATCGACGCCGCCTGCTCCACCTTCAGCTCGGCGACCCCGCGCACCACGTCCGCCACCCGCACCACGCCGAGGCACCTGTCGTCCTCGTCCACCACGACCAGGTCGTCGTTCGCCCGCTCCCGGTCCCCGTGCGTGACGACCTCCAGCAGCTCCAGCGCGCTGAACCGCGCCCCCACCGCCCTCGGCCGGTCCGCCAGCCGCGACGCCTCCCGGTTGGCGTGCAGCGCGTGCCCGAACGGGCCGGTCACCGCGAGCAGGAACCGGTTGCGCTCCAACGTCCACGACGGCCTGCCCTGCCCGTCGACCAGCACCACGCCGGTCACCGACGGCTGCGCGGCCAGCACCTCCCGCACCTCCTCGGCGGTCGCCGCCTCGGGCAGGGTCGTCGCCGGGTGCAGGAAGTCGGTCACGCTCGGCCCGGCCAGCCGCAGGTTCGGCGACGTGCGCGCCACCGCGTCCGGGTCGGCGGGCTCGACGAGCGCGGTCGGGATCGTCGCGGCCACGTCCGGCCGCCGCCGCGCGGGCGCCAGCAGGTCGCCCTGCGCCATCCGCACCCCGGCCCGCCGCAGCGCGGCCAGCTGCGCCTCGGTCTCCACGCCCTCGGCCACCAGCACCGAGCCGGTCTGCTCGCACACGCCCAGCAGCGCGGTCAGCAGCGCCGCCCGGCCGCCGTCGTCGGGCAGGCCGACGACGATGCCCCGGTCCAGCTTGAGCTGGTCCGGGGCCACGTCGGTGAGCAGCGCGAGCGGCACGTCGCCGTCGCCCACCCCGTCCAGCGCCACCCGCACGCCCGCGTCGCGCAGCCACCGCACGCCCGCCAGCAGCGCCTTGCGCGGGGTGCGCGTGTACGGCACGCCCAGCTCCACGACCAGGCGGTCGGGGGAGCGGCCGACCTCGTGCAGCGCGCGCAGCAGCGGCTCCAGCTTCTCCGGCTGCTCCGCGACGGTCATCGACATGAGGTTGACGTGCAGCGGCAGCCCGAACTCGTGCTCGGCCGCGTGCCGGACCGCCCGGCAGGCGAGCGCGACGTCCGCGTCCACCAGGTACCCGGCGCGGAACGCCGCCTGGAGCAGGTCGAGCGCGGTGCCGTCGTGCGGGCGGGCCAGGGCCTCGACCGCGACGACCCCGCCGGTGTTCAGGTTGAACAGGGGCTGGAAGGCGAATCGGACATCGTCCAGCAGGGCAGGCACGCCCCCGATCCTCCCCCCGGGCGGGGCGTTTGCCGAGGGGGTTCACCCGCTGTTCAACAAGCTTTGGCCGAAGAACACCGAACCCGCCAGCGAGGCCCGCACCCGCCAGGGGGAGGAGCGGAACAAGATCAACATTGTTGAGGTGAGTCCGCGCAGGTCATCGCGGTGCGAGAGGTACTCCCGCTGGTTCTCCACCGGCAATTGGAAAAACCGGTGAAAGAATTCCGGGATTTCCCGAGGCGCCAGCGACAGCAACGCGGTGAGACCGCGCAGTCGCAGCGCGTGCACCATTCTCGTCTCCTGCGTCCACAGCACCTCCGGCCCCTCACCCGCCGCCAGCGCGTCCGCGACCACCGGCGCCAGCCGCAGCGCGGTCGCCACCCCGTACCCCGTCGCCGGGTGCACCAGGCCGCCGCCCGCGCCGAACCCGTCCTCGGCCTTCGGCGCGTCCAGCGGGATGCGCACCCGCTCCTCGGCGGACGGCATCCGGACGCCGTGCGCGTCCAACCGCGACCGCAGCCGCAGCCGCAGCTCCGCCAGCGGCAGACCGGGCGCGCGGGCGAGCGAGGTCTCCTCCAGCAGCACCCGGTCCGGGCCCAGCGGCACCGCGTACAGGAACGTCGGGTCGCCCGTGGTCGCGGACGGCGGGCGGCGCCAGTCCATGATCACCGCCTCGCCGGGGGCGACGAACGGCTCCGCCTCGGCCTGCCCCACCACCACGCCCAGCGCCGTCTGCGCCGCCCGGCCACCCCGCGACCCGGTCGCGTCCACGACCCGCCGGGCCCGCAGCACCCGGCCGTCCGCGAGGCGCACCCGACCCTCCGCGCGCGCGACCCCGCGCGCGCGCAGGACCTGGACCTCAGGGGGGAGCTCCCACAGGCGGGCGTTGTCCAGCACCGAGTACTCGCGCTCCAGCACGTGCTCGGCCGTGGAGAACGCCCGCGCGCGCGACCGCGTCACCACCGGCGTCCCCTCGGGCAGCTCGTCCGACCACGCCGCGTACGTGGCCCGCCACGGCCGCTCGGGACGCGGGTCCACCAGCGCCACCTCC
>NZ_JBQGCX010000384.1:0-1959 GCF_052038725.1 Actinosynnema sp. | reverse complement strand
CGTTGCCGTTGTCCGGTTGCGCGCCGGTGGCGGTGGCGGGGGTGGCGCCGTAGTAGCCCCACACGCCGTTCTGGGCCATGATCACGCCGCCGGGGTCGGGCTGGACGGGGAAGCCGGTGAACTTGTCGCTGCGGTAGGCCTCCAGCACGTTGTCGTAGCCCAGGACGACGGCCGGGACCTGCTCGTAGAAGCGGCGCTGCATCTGCTTGACCAGGTCGGCGCGCTTGGCCTGGTCGAACTCGGCGCGCTGGCGGGCGTGCAGGGCGTCGTACTCGGGGTCGCAGAAGAACGTGTCGGTGGTGCCGCCCTTGCCGTCGGCTCCGGGGCGCTGGGCGCAGGTGTGCAGCGACAGGATGAAGTCGGGGTCGGGGTTGGTGCCCCAGCCGGAGAAGACCAGGTCGAAGGTCCCGGCGGTGGCGGACTCGTTGAGCTGGTTGTCGGAGACGATCTGCACGTCGACGGCGATGCCGATCTCGGCGAGGCCGCCCTTGACGAACTCGGCGGCCTGCTCGTCGTAGGCGCGGCTGGAGTGGCCGAGCAGCCGGATCTTGAGCGGGCGGCCGTCCTTGGCGCGGGTGCCGTCGGCGCCGCGCGCGTACCCTGCGGCGTCGAGGGCGGCGTTCGCGGCGGCGGGGTCGTGCGTCAGCGGGTCGGGGTCGGGCTGCGGCAGGTGGTAGGCGGGGAAGACCGGCGGGATGGGGCCGGTGCCGCGCTGGGCGTAGCCGTTGTTGACGCGGGCGATGATGGCGTCGCGGTCGATGGCCTGGGCGATGGCGCGGCGCACGACGAGGTCGCGCAGCGCGGGGTGGCCGTCGCCGATGGGCTCGCCGGTGTTGGTGGCGGCGCCGGAGTTGATCACCAGCTCGGTGAAGCGGCGGCCGTTGGCCTTGTTGCGGGTGACGCCCTCGGCGCCCTCCAGCGAGTCGAACTGGGCGGGTCCGAGGCGGTTGACCAGGTCGACCTCGCCCTTGGCCAGGGCTTGGGCGGCGGCGTCGGTGGTCTTGTAGTAGACGAAGACGAGGCTGTCGTACTCGGGGGCGCCGCGCCAGTAGGTCTTGTTGGCGGTGAAGCGGATGAACTCGTTGGGCTTGTGCTCGGCGAGCACGAACGGGCCGCTGCCCACGACCGGGCCCTGGTCGTTGGGGTAGTCGCCGACGCTGGTGACCTTCGACCAGACGTGCTCGGGGACGATGGGCACGTCCAAGGCGAGCTTGGTGGCCTGGGGCTGCTTGGTCCTGATGACGACCTCGCGGCCGTCCGGGGAGGCGGTGACGGACTCGAAGTCGGCGGTGAAGCTGCCGTTGGCGGTGGCGGCGGTGGTGTCGCGCATCATCAGGTCGTAGGTGAAGGCGACGTCGTGGGCGGTGATGTCCTGGCCGTCGGACCACTTGCGGCCCTCGGGGATGTGGAAGGTCCAGGTGAGCCGGTCCTCGCTGGAGGACCACCGGTCGGCGAGGGCGGGGACCGGGGTCTGGTCGCGCTGGTCGTAGGCGGTGAGGAAGTCGTACATGAGCCTGCCGACCTCGGTGCTGGCCTGGAAGGTGGCCAGGAACGGGTTGAGCGAGTCGACCTGCTGGGTGATCGCCACCCGTAAGACGACCTCGTTCTGGGCCTGGGCCGGTACCCCGAAGGGCAACACGGACAGACCTGCCGCCGCCGACGCGGCGGCGATACGCTGCCAGACACCCACAGTGACCCCCTCCTACACTGAGTGGATGTCAGAAATTAACCACTATGGCGGTAGTAGCGTCAAGAGTTGTCGCAAGCCGGTGGGGGTGAACCCGTGCGCGTGCTGATCTCCGCCGACATGGAGGGCGCCACCGGCGTCACCTGCACCGCCGACGTGGTGCCGCAGACCGAGCAGTGGCAGCGCTTCCGCCGGATGTTCACCGACGACGTCAACGCCTGCGCCGCGGGGCTGCTCGACGGCGGCGCGGACGACGTGCTGGTCAACGAGGC
>NZ_JBQGCX010000383.1:0-3269 GCF_052038725.1 Actinosynnema sp. | reverse complement strand
GTCGGCCAGCGCCGCCGCGCACACCCCCACCGCGTCCACCGCGTCCCCGCGCGCCACCAGGAACCCGCCCACCGCGCACCCCAGCAGCCAGCTGTCCGGCGCGCCCGCCACGAGCGCCGCCGCGACCAGGTTCTCCCGCTCGGCCGCGAACCACCGCCCGGCCAGCTCGGCGTCCGCGAACCGGGGGAGCGCGGCGGTCCGCTCGGGGAAGCGGGGCCGGGGCACGAGCGGCGCGACCACGTCGGCGGCCCGTCCCGCCGCGTCCCGGTAGAAACCGACCAGCCGCCCCAGCGCCGCCCGCCCGGCGCCCTCGACCTGCTCGGCCACGTGCGCGCGCACCAGGTCGTGGACCCGGTACCGGCCGGGGGAGGGGCGTTCCAGGAGTCCGGCGGTGGCGAGCAGTTCGAGCCGCGCCAGCGCGCCGTCCCTGGTCCCGCCCACCAGCGCCGCCGCAGCGCTGGGCGTGAAGTCCGGTCCCGGCGCGAGCGAGAGCAGCCGGAGCGCCTCCCAGGCGCCCGCGCCGACCGCAGCCTCGGCCCGCGCCAGCACGGCGGCCACCGGGGAGCGCGCCTCGGGGTCGAACCACCCCTGGCCGCCGGGCGCCGGAACCCCGCCGAGCGCGGCCCCGGCCACCCGCAGCGCCAGCGGAACCCCGCCGCACAACCCGATCAGCTCGGCGGCGTCCGCGACCACCCCGCCCGCCACCGCGGTGAGCACCGCCTCGGCCCCGCGCTCGTCCAGCGGCCCGAGCCGGAAGCCGCGCACGGGCAGGTCGGGCAGGTCGTCCCGGCAGGTCGCGAGCACCGGCGCCCCCTCGGCCAGGACCGGTCGCACCTGCGCGCTCCCGGTGATCCCGTCCAGCACCACGAGCACCCGCCGCCGCGCCCCGCCCAGCGCCCGCAGCCGCGGTCCGGGGGAGCCCTCGCGCGGCCCGACCCGCAGCACCCCGTCCGGGAAGTGCTCCCGCACCGCCTCGACCACCCGCTCCACGAGCGCGCTCTTGCCGATCCCCGCGCTCCCCGACACCACCACCGACCCGCCGTCCAGCACCAGCCGGGCCAGCTCCCGCACCTCGTCGTCCCGCCCGGCGAACACCTCGCGCAACGCCACGTCCCAGAGCGCCCCCACGTCCCCGGCGGTCAGCACGTGCCCACCGCCTGCGCTCCGCACGAGCTCCCCGCCCACCACGTCCCGGAGCCCCGCCACCGCGCCCGTGACGTCCCCGGAGGGCAGCCGCGCGGCCACCTCCGCGTCGGGGACGACCCGGTTCGCCTTGAGCAGCAACGCCACCAGCACCGCCCGCTGCTCGGCCGACAACGCCACCACAGCGCTGATGCTAGGGCGGCCGGAACCCCGGCGGGCCGCGTGTTGCGCGCACCTCGGGGTCGGCCGGACGGGGCAGCGGCGAGGGCTGTTCGCGCAGGTCGGACGCGGCGGGGTGGCCCGCCCGCCGCGGCGTCGGAGCCCGCTGCCAGGCCGGGGGAGGGGAGACCCCGACCTCTGGGAATTATTCGGAATAATTCCTTCAGTGTTGACCGAAACCAGCGCCTCGGCTCTAAAAAACGTCCGGAGCGGTGTTCTTCTAACCTCGGCGAGCAACAGAGACGAGTTCCGCGCTCAGCAGCTGCCGACCGGCGACGAGACGGGCGATCAGCGCGTCGATCAGCTCAGCGAGGAGCGGACGGCGGCGGCGTCCGCGCTCACCTTGCCGCACGGCTCGTGCTCCAGGTAGGTGCTCGTCGCGGGCTGGGCCTGCGGTGCGGTTCAGGAGGCGCCTTCCTCCCGCACCCCGTCGCCCGCCACGTCCCGGTTCAGCTTCCGCCGCACCAGCAGCGCCACCCCGATCCCGGCCCCCACCGCCACCACCAGCCCGATCCACGAGAACCGCTTCAACCACGTCTCCGCCACCACCCCCAGGTAGTGCACCGCGTACGTGGTCCCCGCCGCCCACACCACCCCGCCCCCGGCGTTGGCCGCCAGGAACTTCGGGTACGCCATCCGCATCGACCCGGCCAGCGGCCCGGCCAGGATGCGCAGCAGCGCCACGAACCGCCCGAAGAACACCGCCCACGCCCCGTGCCTGCCGAAGAACTCCCGCGCCTTCCCGACGTGCGCCTGCCCGAAGTGCTTCGGGAACCTCCGCCCGGCCCAGTCGAACAGCCTCGGCCCGCCGCGCCTGCCGATCGCGTACCCGACGCTGTCCCCGACGACCGCCCCGCCGGTCGCGGCCACCGCGATCCACAGCGGGCTCAGCTCGTCGTGCTGCGAGGACATCAGCGCCGCCGTCACGAGCACGATCTCGCCCGGCAGCGGGACCCCCACGCTCTCCACCCCGATGACCAGCCCGACCACCAGGTAGACCAGCAGCGGCGGGATCGTCTCGAGCAGCTGCTCCACGCTCACCGGCGCACCTCCTTCACCCGAAAAGCCTACGCGGGTGACGATCGGCCACCCCGGACAGCGCGAGAGGGGCCCGCGCGGCGCGAGCCCCTCTCGGACGGGTGACAGATCGTCGGGTGGCAGATCAGCGGGTGGACGGATCGGCGGGCGTCGGATCAGCGGGAGGTGAAGCGCACCCCGTGCTCGGCGAGGTACCCGAGCCAGCGGCGCGCGGCCTCCGGGTCGGTGGTCGCGGTGTGCGTCCCGGCGGGCGTGCGGCCCTCCAGGACGTCGAGCACCCCGCGCGCCAGGGTCGTGGACACGGTGCGGGCCATCGCGCTGTCGGTGTCGTCGCCGACCACGTCGAGCACGTGCTCCCCGCGCCACTCCCGCCCGTCGTCGGCCCGCACCTGGAGCGCCACGGCCAGCACCACCCGGTCCCGGTCGGCCGGGGTGGTGGGGTAGCGCTCGGCCAGCTCGTTCGCCAGCGCGGTCAGCCGGGCGTCGTCGGCGGCGCGCAGCTCGGCGAACACCGGCTCCCACGCGGCGCTCCAGCCGCTGTTGCGGATCGTGCCCCGGACGAACACCTCGGGCCGCCACGCGTCGGGCACGCCGTACGCGCGCACGTACGGCACGCTGTCCCGGTTGGGGTAGACCTCGAACTCCTCGCCGCCGAGCACGTGCGTCCGCACCGCCTCCCACGGCCGCTCGGCCACCCGCTCGACGCCGTCCTCGACGTACCGGGCGCGGCCGAGCAGGGCGGGGAGGACGCTGCGGGGTGCCCAGCTGAAGCGGTAGCGGAACTCGTTGGGCACGGCGGGCAGGCCGCCGCAGTACGAGGTGAACGTGATCGAGGCGGGGGTGTCGGCGCCCAGCTCGGCGGCGGCGCG
>NZ_JBQGCX010000382.1:0-3184 GCF_052038725.1 Actinosynnema sp. | reverse complement strand
GCCGCCCTCGCGCTCGGCTTCGCGGGCGAGGCCGCGTGCAGCGCGGGCGACCACGCCCTGCACACCGAGATCGCCCGCGCCGCCGCCGACCTCCGCGCGCCCGACGACCCCGACCCGCAAGCCCTGGTCCTCGACCACGTCCTCGGCATGGAAGCCACCTTCCGGGGCCGCCACGCCGAAGCCGTCCCGCTGCTGCGCGCCGTCGTCGCCACCGCCGAGCGCACCCCCGTCCCGCAGGCGGGCGTCTGGGGCGGGCACGCCGCCTACGTCCTCGGCGACTCCGCCAAGGCCCACGAGCTGGCGGGCGGCGCGGTGGTCGCCACCCGCGAGCGCGGGCTCACCGCGTTCCTCCCGTGGGCGCTGATCTACCAGGCCCTGTCGGCGCTCCTGCTCGACCGCCACGCCCTCGCGTTCTCCGCCGCGTTCGAGGGCCTGCACGCCGCCGAGGCCGTCGGCCAGCGCAACGCCGCCGCCGACCACCTGGTGATCCTCGCCCTGCTGTCCGCCCTGCGCGGCGACTGCGACACCGCCCTGCACCGCGTCGACACCGCCGCCGAGCAGGTCTCCCGCCACGGCCTCGGCCGTGCCGGGACGCTGGCGGCGTGGGCGCTGGCCTGCGTCGACCTGGCCCGCGAGCGGCCCGTCGTCGCGCTGGAGCGGTTGCGGGCGCTGGAGTCCGGGGGGCGGTACGGGGGCGTGCACGAGGGCATCCGCACCATGGCCGTGCCGCACCTGGTGGAGGCGGCGGCCGGGTGCGGCGAGGTCGGGTGGGCGGAGCGGGAGCTGCGGCGGTTCCGGCGGTGGGCGGACAGCGGGGGCAGCGCCGCCCGGCAGGCCGTGGTGCGCCGGTGCCTCGGGGTGCTGGCCGACGGGGACGACGCGCGGGAGCACTTCACCGAGGCGCTGCGGCTGCACCGGGTGAGCGGCGGGGCGCTGGAGCTGGCGAAGACGCAGCTGGTCTACGGGCGGTGGCTGCGCAGGTCCCGGCGACCGAGGGTGGCGCGGGAGGTGCTGCGGGAAGCCGCGGACATCTTCGAGCGGCAGGAGGCCGAGCACTGGGCGGCGCGGGCGCGCGCCGAGCTGCGGGCGGCGGGGGAGACGGCGCCCGGCGCCGAGCGGACCGCCGAGCGCGCGGGCGAGCGGCCCGGCGACCGGGCCGGCGGGGGCTTCGCCGAGCTGACCCCGCAGCAGGCCAGGATCGCCCGCCTGGTCGCGGAGGGGGCGAGCAACCGGGAGGTCGCGGCCCGGCTGTTCCTGAGCCACCGCACCGTCGAGCACCACCTGCGGAA
The DNA here is from genome assembly GCF_052038725.1 of Actinosynnema sp. NCBI lineage: Bacteria > Bacillati > Actinomycetota > Actinomycetes > Pseudonocardiales > Pseudonocardiaceae > Actinosynnema > Actinosynnema sp. The sequence goes on along the minus strand of NZ_JBQGCX010000382.1, from coordinate 1,895 downwards.
CATCTTCGCCCGCCTCGAGGTGCGGTCGCGGGTGGAGCTGGTCAAGCGGTTCGGCTGAGGGCGCGGCCCCGGCGCCCGCGATCGACCGCGCCACCCGTTGGCAATTCCCACCACCGCCCCCACCTGCGCTTTCCCGACGTTTCGGACCCGTCTCTGTTAGCGCTAACAACAGCCACTGCCGAGGTGGAAAAAGCAGGCATCGCCGCATGTCAAGAACCCGCTCGGCCGCAGCACATCGCCTTCCGGGAGGGGGTTGACACCCAAGTTGTGAGCGATCACACTCGTCCGCAACATCCCGGTAACCGGCCGCCGCCCGCCCCACCTCGCCGGACACCCCCGCACCACCGGACACGACACTGCCGTCGCGCGCCGATGTGAGCGTGAACATCGACGACGGCGGTGTCTGGGAAGGAATGTCGTGGTCAGTACCCGGTCCCTGGGCCGCCGGGCGGCGCCGCTCCTCGCGACCCTGCTGCTAGCCGTCGCGCCGCACCAAGCCGCCGCGCAGCACACCGTCGCGAGGCACCCCGACCAGCCCGCCGCCGAGTCCCCGGACCCCACCGCCCAGGCGACCTACGCCGCCTACGTCATGGGCTACTTCACCGAGTCCCCCGGCATGACCGGCGCGAACTACGGCCTGCACCTCGCGGTCAGCGGCGACGGCCTCAACTGGACCCCGCTGAACCAGAACAACCCCGTCGTCACCCCCACGGCCGGGACCAAGGGCCTGCGCGACCCGTTCATCCTGCGCAAGCAGGACGGCACCTTCGTGGTCATCGCCACCGATCTCAACGGCACCGACTTCACGCAGAAGAACCAGTACATCCACGCCTGGGACTCCACGAACCTCACCGGCTTCAGCAACTACCGCAGGCTGAAGATGCACTCGATGGACACCCACACCTGGGCCCCGGAGGCGTTCTACGACCCGGCGCGCGGCCAGTACGGCATCTTCTACTCCGCGCACAACGGCACCCGCGACGTCTTCATGGTCAACTACACCACCGACTTCGTGAACGTCGGCTCCCCGCAGGTGTTCTTCGACCCCGGCTTCAACGTCCTCGACGGCACCGTCGCCACGGCCAACGGCACGAACTACCTGTACTACAAGAACATGGCCGACGGGAACATCTACGGCGCCCGCTCGTCCTCCTTGAACCCCAACAGCTTCAGCACCTACACCAGCCCCCTCAAGCAGGCGAGCGGCATCGAGGCGCCGATCGTGGTCAAGTCCAACACCTCGGACACCCACTACCTGTGGTGCGACTCGTACTCCCCGGTGAACGGCGAGTTCTACGCCTGGTCCACGGCCAACGTGAGCGCGAACTTCTGGTCGGTCCTGAACCAGCGCGCCTACACCCAACCGCTGAACTCCAAGCACGCCACCATCTCCCCGATCACGGCGGCCGAGCAGTCCGCGCTGCTGTCCCGCTGGGGCGCCCCGTCCTGGAACCGCCTGAAGTCCTCGAACTTCCCGGACCGCTTCGTGCGCCACCAGAACTACCTCGCCCGGATCGACCCGTACCCGTTCGACCCGCACACCGACCAGCTGTGGAAGCTCGTGCCCGGCCTGGCCGACGCCTCCGGCGTGTCGTTCCAGTCGGTGTCCGACCCGACCCGCGACCTGCGGCACTACGACTACGCGATCCGCTTGGACGCCAACGACAACACCGCCGCCTTCCGCGCCGACGCGACCTTCCACCGGGTGCCGGGCCTGGCCGACTCGTCCTGGTCCTCGTTCCGCTCCGCGAACCTGCCGGACCGCTACCTGCGCCACTCCGGCTACGCGCTGCGCGTGGACCCGATCAGCACCGCGACCGACCAGCAGGACGCGACCTTCCGCGTCGGCTCCTGACCCACCGGGCGCGTTTCCCGGCACAGCCCGGCAAAAGCGC
>NZ_JBQGCX010000381.1:0-8954 GCF_052038725.1 Actinosynnema sp. | reverse complement strand
CCGCGTCCAGCACCCCCACCTCCCGCGCCACCGACGGCGCCCGCAGCGCGGGACCGCTCCCACCCGTCCCCGGCCGGTCGAAGACCAGGACCCGGACGTGCGGCTCCAGCAGGGCTACCGTGGCGTCCCAGTCGAACCACGCCCCGCCCAGCCCCGAGCTGAGCACGACGACCGGGCCGGACCCCCGCGCGCGGAGGTGCAGCCTGCCTGCCGGTGTGTGGATCGTGGTTCGCACGTGGCCGAGATCTCCGGGGGAGTGGAAGAACGTGGCGGTTGCCGGGTGGAAGTGGCGTGCGGCGGGAGTCGTCGCCACGGTCGTGCAGGTCTCCGCGCTGGCCTCCCTGGTGCTGCTGCTGCGGGCCGAGGGCACACCCCTCGGCGACGTCATCTTCTTCTCCGGCTACGCGCTCGGCCTGCCGGTCGAGGCGAACCTGTTCATCGTCCTGGTCCTGGTGGTCCTCGGCGCGGCGCTGCGCGCCCGCAAGCGCGCCGCCCTGTGGGCGCTGCTGCTCATCGAGGCGCTCGGCCTCCTCTGGGACCTGACCGTGCTGCTCCTGCTCGCCGTCGCCCCCGACGTGCTGGCGTCGGGGGAGCAGGTGGACTGGCGGCGCGCGCTCGGCTTCCTGGGCGGCGGCGTCCTGACCGCCCTGGTCATCATCGCCTTCCTGCTGGCGATCCGGGAGGCGTTCCCCGCCGAGCTGGCCCCCGGCGCCTGGCGCAAGGCGCTGGCCGCGTTCACCGTCGGCCTCGCCGCCGCCGCGACCGCCGGGTTCCTGCTCACCGAGGTCTTCCCCGGCACCCTCCGCGACCAGGGCGAGATGCTCGTCTGGGCGGCCAACCAGGTCTCCGGCGAGGTCGTGCCGCTGCGCCGCGCCCTGTCCGGCGAGGGACCGGCCTGGCTGAGCGTCCTGCTGGGCGTCACCGGCACGCTCGTCGCGATCTTCGCCCTGTACCTGTTCTTCCGGGGCGAGCGCTCCAGCCGGTGGATCAACGTCGACGAGGAGCTCACCCTGCGCCGCCTGCTGGCCGCCCACGGCGAGCCGGACTCGCTCGGCTACTTCGCCACCCGCCGCGACAAGAGCGCCGTGCTCTCCCCGGACGGCCGCGCCGCGCTGACCTACCGGGTGCTCGCGGGCACCACCCTGGCCAGCGGCGACCCGGTCGGCGACGAGGACTCCTGGCGGCAGGCGGTGCGGGCCTGGCTCGACGAGGCCCGCCGGTACGGCTGGCGCGCGGGCGTCCTCGGGGCCAGCGAGCGCGGCGCCCGCGCCTACGCGGCCGAGGGCCTCAAGGCGCTGGAGATCGGCGACGAGGCCGTGCTGGACGTGCGCGAGTTCAGCCTCGCCGGACCGGAGCGGCGCGCGGTCAGGCAGGCGGTCAGCCGGGTCGAGCGCGCCGGCTACACCGCGCGGGTGCGCAGGCACGCCGAGATCCCCGCCGACGAGATGGCCGGGCTGCTCGACCTGGCCCAGCGGTGGCGCGGCGCGCAGACCGAGCGCGGCTTCTCCATGGCGCTCGGCAGGCTCGGCGACGAGGCCGACGGCCGGTGCGCGATGGTCGAGGCCTACGACGCGGACGGCGCGCTGCGCGGGCTGCTCTCGTTCGTGCCGTGGGGCAGGCGCGGGCTGTCCCTGGACCTGATGCGGCGCGACCGGACCGCGGAGAACGGGCTCAACGAGTTCATGGTCGCCGAGCTGGTCGCCGCCGCCGGACGGCTGGGCGTGCAGCGGGTGTCGCTGAACTTCGCCATGTTCCGCGCGGTGTTCGAGGAGGGCGAGAAGCTCGGCGCCGGACCGGTGCTGCGGGCCTGGCGCGGCGTCCTCGGCCTGGCCTCCCGCTTCCTGCAGCTGGAGTCCCTGTACCGCTCCAACGCCAAGTACGGCCCCGACTGGCAGCCCCGCTACCTCTGCTACTCGAGCGTGCGGAGCCTGCCCAGGGTGAGCATCGCGGCGGGCGTCGCCGAGGGCTTCGTGCCGAACCTGCGCTCGCTGCTCAAGCGCGGGTCCCGCCGCCGGGGCCTGGGCGGGGCCACCACGTCCGGGCGCTGGTTCGCCGACGCCGTCCGCGAGATCGAGGCCACCCGCCCCGAACCGGCCCGCGCCCGCCGCCCCGAGCAGGTCAGGGTCCGCATGGCCAAGCTCGACCTGCTGCGCGCCGCGGGCCGCGACCCGTACCCCGTCGGCTACGACCGCGACTGCCCGGTCGCCGAGGTCGGGTCCCGGTTCGGGCAGGTCGTCGCGATCACCGGCCGGGTCGTGGCGCTGCGCGAGCTGGGCGGCCTGTGCTTCGCCCGCGTCCGCGACTGGACCGGCGAGGTGCAGATCATGCTGGACGCCGCCACCACCGAGGACCTGCGCCTGTGGAAGTCCGGCGTCGACCTCGGCGACCACGTCGGCGCGCGCGGCGAGGTCGTGCGCTCCCGGCGCGGCGAGCTGTCCGTGCTGGTCGCCGACTGGGCGATCACCGCCAAGTGCCTGCACCCGCTGCCCGACCGCCGCGCGGGCCTGGCCGACCCGGAGGCGCGGGTCCGCAAGCGCTACCTGGACCTGGCGGTCAACCCCGACTCGGCCGCGATGCTGCGCACCCGCAGCGCCGTCGTGCGCGCCGTCCGGGACTTCCTGCACGACCGGGGCTACCTGGAGGTCGAGACCCCGATGCTCCAGACCGTGCACGGCGGGGCCAACGCGCGGCCGTTCATCACCCACATCAACGCCTACGACACCCGCATGTACCTGCGGATCGCGCCCGAGCTGTACCTGAAGCGGCTGTGCGTGGCGGGCGTGGACCGGGTGTTCGAGCTGAACCGGAACTTCCGCAACGAGGGCGCCGACGCCACCCACAACCCGGAGTTCACCATGCTGGAGGCGTACCAGGCGTACGCCGACTACCGGGTGATGCTGGACCTGGTGCGGGAGCTGGTGCAGCACGCCGCGGTGGCCGCGCACGGCAGGCAGGTCGCGGTCCGCGACGGCGTGGAGGTCGACATCTCGGGCCGGTGGCCGGTGGTCCCGGTGCACGAGGCCGTGTCCACCGCGCTGGGCGTCGAGGTCGGCCCCGACCTGCCGCTGGACGAGCTGCGCGCCGCGCTGGTCGCCGGGGGCGTGCCGCTGCCGCAGGACCTGGAGGCCGACCACGGGACGCTGGTGCTGCGCGCCTACGACCACCTCGTGGAGCCCGCCACGACCGCCCCGACCTTCTACACCGACTTCCCCACCTCGGTGTCCCCGCTGACCAGGGAGCACCGCGCCGACCCCCGGCTGGCCGAGCGCTGGGACCTGGTCGCGTTCGGCGCGGAGGTCGGCACCGCCTACTCCGAGCTGACCGACCCGGTCGAGCAGCGCCGCAGGCTGGAGGCGCAGTCGCTCAAGGCCGCCAGCGGCGACGTCGAGGCGATGGAGCTGGACGAGGACTTCCTGACCGCGCTGGAGCACGGCATGGCCCCCACCGGCGGCCTCGGCCTCGGCGTGGACCGCCTGCTGATGATGCTCACCGGGACGAGCATCCGGCAGACGGTCCTGTTCCCGTTCGTCCGGCCCGAGCCCAAGGCGTGAGCCGAGGACCCGAGCTCCGTGAGCGGGCCGGGACCGGCGCGCGCCGCCGCTAGCAGCGCGCGCCCGCCTGCGGCGTCGCCAGACCGACCAGGTAGGCGGTGCCGATCGCGTCCACGCACTCCACGCCCTGCAGGTACACGGTGTGCTGCTCGCCCTCGTAGGTCAGCAGCGCGCCGCCCAGCACCCGTGCCAGGCTCACCCCCGCGTCGTACGGGGTCGCCGGGTCGCCGGTCGTGGAGATCACCAGCACCGGGGGCAGCCCGACGGGCCTCGCGGTCAGCGTCGGCGCCGCCGTCACCGGCACCGGCCAGAACGCGCACGCGTCCAGCACGCCCACCGGCGGGGCGCCGTCGTCCAGGAACGGCGCGGCCTCGCGGTACCGCCGCGCCACCTCGGCGAGCTTGGCCCGGTCGGTGTCGCGCGGCGAGTCCACGCACTGGATCGCGGTGAACGCGTCCGTGATCGCCGAGTACTTCCCGTCCGCGTCCCGCCCGTAGTAGGTGTCCGCGAGCAGCAGCAACGTCTGCCCCTGCCCCGCCTTCAGCTCGGTCAGCCCGGTGTTCAGCGGCTCCCACAGCTGCGAGGAGTACAGCGCCTGCACCACGCCGGTGATCGAGTCGTTGTACGACAGCTTCCGGCCCTGCACGGCCACCGGCTGCTCGACCAGCGGCCGGGTCAGGCCCTGGAACGCCTCGGCGGCCTTCGCCGGGTCGGTCCCCAGCGCGCAGTCCGGCCGTTTCGCGCACCACGCCGCGAACTCCTCGAACGCCTGCTGGAACCCGGCGCCCTGCGCCACCAGCGAGTCGCCCTCGTCCTGCGCCGGGTCGACCGCCCCGTCCAGCACCATCGCCCGCACGTTCGCCGGGAACGCCTCGGCGTACACCGCGCCGATGTGCGTGCCGTACGAGTACCCGACGTAGCTCAGCTTCTCGTCGCCCAGCGCGGACCGCAGCACGTCCAGGTCCTTCACCACGTCGCGCGTCCCCAGGTTCGCCAGGAACTCCGCGCTGGTGTTCTCCGCGCACTTGCGGGCGTACTCCTGGTTCTCCCGCTCGGTCTCCGCCACCCCCTCGGGCGAGGCGTCGACGTCCACGTCGAGCCGCTCCTCGTCCCGCTCGGCGTCGCTCAGGCAGCGCACCCTCGGCTCGCTCGCCCCCACCCCGCGCGGGTCGAACCCGACCAGGTCGAAGCGCGCGCCGATCTCCGAGGTCAGCACCTGCGGCACCAGCGACACCGCCGCCTCCATGCCGGACGCGCCGGGACCGCCGGGGTTGAGCAGCAGCGACCCGATGCGGTCACCGGTGGCGGGCCTGCGCAGCACCCCGATCCGGATCGTCCCCCCCTCGGGCGCCGCGTAGTCCAGCGGCACCTCGACCCGCGCGCACTCCAGGCTCGGCCGGTCCCGGTACAGCGCCCGCGTGGTCGTGCTGTCCGCGTACGCCGAGCAGCCGCCCCAGCCGATCTCCTGACCGTAGAACCGCTCCAGCCCCTGCGGCACCGCCCCCGCCGGGCCGCGCTTCTCCAGCCGCACCCCCGGACTCGGATCACCGGTGACCACCGAGGTGCAGGCGGTCAGCGCGAGCAGGACCAGGAGCAGCGGAGAGGAACGGCGCACGCACCGATGGTAGGTGCGCCCGGCGGGTGGTGACGCCTCGGACACAACGCGCGCCGCCGACCCCCTCCGTGGGAGAGGATGTCCCCATGCCGCAGCTCCGACTCGCACTGGCCCAGGTCAACGCCTGCGTCGGCGACCTGGCGGGCAACTCCGCCCTCGTCGTCGACTGGACCCGCAAGGCCGTCGAGGCCGGCGCTCACCTGGTCGTGTTCCCCGAGATGGTCCTCACCGGCTACCCGGTGGAGGACCTCGTCCTGCGCGAGTCGTTCACCTCGGCCTCCAAGGCCGCGCTGACCGACCTCGCCGCCACCCTCGACCGCGAGGGCCTCGGCGACGTCGCCGTGTTCGCCGGCTACCTGGACGGCGACGAGCGGGGCAAGCGCAACTCGGCCGCCGTGCTGCACGGCGGACAGGTGGTCGCCCGCCAGCACAAGCACCACCTGCCCAACTACGGCGTCTTCGACGAGCGCCGCTACTTCCGGCGCGGCGACGCGCTGGAGGTCGTGCGGCTGCACGGCGTCGAGGTCGGCCTGGTGATCTGCGAGGACCTCTGGCAGGACGGCGGCCCCGTCGCCGCCCTCGGCCAGGCCGGGGTCGACCTGGTCGTCTCGCCCAACGCCTCCCCGTACGAGCGCAAGAAGGACGACGTCCGGCTGCCGCTGGTGGCCCGCCGCGCCGCCGAGGCGGGCGCGCCGCTGGCCTACGTCAACCTCGTCGGCGGGCAGGACGAGCTGGTCTTCGACGGCGACACGATGGTGGTCGGCGCCGACGGCTCCCTGCTCACCCGCGCCCCCCAGTTCGTCGAGCACCTCGTGGTCCTCGACCTGGACCTGCCCGGCGGCGCCGCGCGCACCGAGGGTGACGTCGCGGGCTTCCACGTCACCCGCAAGGTGATCTCGGACGAGCCGCTGCCGCGCTACGAGCCGCTGCCCGTCCCCGCCTCCGCCGAGCCGCTGCCCGACGAGGCCGAGGTGTGGCACGCCCTCGTCACCGGCCTGCGCGACTACGTGCACAAGAACGGCTTCCGCTCCGTCGTCCTCGGCCTGTCCGGCGGCATCGACTCCGCCGTCGTCGCCTCGCTCGCCGTCGACGCCCTCGGCGCGGACTCGGTGCACGGCGTCTCCATGCCCTCGGTCTACTCGTCCGACCACTCCCGCTCGGACGCCGAGGACCTGGCCCAGCGCACCGGCCTGCACTACTCGGAGCAGCCGATCCCCACGATGGTGGCGGCCTTCGTCGACCAGCTGGGCCTCACCGGCCTCGCCGAGGAGAACGTCCAGGCCCGCTGCCGCGGCATGACGCTCATGGGCCTGTCCAACCAGCACGGCCACCTGGTCCTGGCCACCGGCAACAAGACCGAGCTCGCCGTGGGCTACTCGACCATCTACGGCGACGCGGTCGGCGGCTTCGCCCCCATCAAGGACGTCCTCAAGACCCTGGTGTGGGACCTCGCCCGCTGGCGCAACGCCGAGGCCGAGAAGCGCGGCGAGCTGCCCCCCATCCCGGAGAACTCGATCAGCAAGCCCCCGTCGGCCGAGCTGCGCCCCGGCCAGGTCGACACCGACTCGCTGCCGGACTACGAGCTGCTCGACTCGGTGCTGGACGACTACGTCGAGGGCGACAAGGGCTACCGCGCCCTGCTCGACTCCGGGTTCGCCCCCGAGCTGGTCGACCGGGTGCTGCGCATGGTCGACCGGGCCGAGTACAAGCGCAGGCAGTACCCGCCGGGCACCAAGATCAGCAACAAGGCGTTCGGCCGCGACCGCCGCCTCCCGATCACCAACGGGTGGCGCGAGGGCTGACCGCCCCGCGCGTTCGGACGAACCCCACCGAGACCCCGCAGCCACCCGGCTGCGGGGACTCGGCCCACCTGGAAGAGCGGATCTCCACCGAACCGACCAGCGCGATCACCCGCCGGGCCCCGCCCCCGTCACCCGCTCGGCCCAGGGACCACCACCTCCCCGCCCCGCCCCGTCCGCCCAGGGCGAACCGCGTTAGGGCGATCCGGCAACGCGCCGCCAACGAGCTTTACCTAGGCTGCGACCCATGAACCGCCAGCAGGAGTTCGTGCTCCGCACGCTAGAGGAACGCGACATCCGCTTCGTCCGGCTCTGGTTCACCGACGTCCTGGGCTTCCTCAAGTCCGTCGCGGTGGCCCCGGCCGAGCTCGAGGGCGCCTTCAGCGAGGGCATCGGCTTCGACGGCTCCGCCATCGAGGGCTTCGCGCGGGTCTACGAGTCCGACATGGTCGCCCGCCCCGACCCGGCCACCTTCCAGGTCCTGCCCTGGAAGACCCCGGACCAGAACCACTACTCGGCGCGGATGTTCTGCGACATCTCCATGCCCGACGGCGCCCCCTCCTGGGCCGACCCGAGGCACGTGCTGCGCCGCACCCTCGCGCGCGCCAGCGAGCAGGGCTTCACCTGCTACGTGCACCCGGAGATGGAGTTCTTCCTGCTGAAGGAGCTCAACGGCAACGGCCTCGAACCCGTCCCGGCCGACAACGGCGGCTTCTTCGACCAGACCAGCCACGAGACCGCCACCCACTTCCGCCGCCACGCCATCGAGGCGCTGGAGGCGATGGGCATCTCCGTGGAGTTCAGCCACCACGAGGGCGCGCCCGGCCAGCAGGAGATCGACCTGCGCTACGCCGACGCCCTCACCATGGCCGACAACATCATGACCTTCCGGTACCTGATCAAGGAGGTCGCGATCACGCAGGGCGTGCGCGCCTCCTTCATGCCCAAGCCGTTCTCCGAGCAGCCCGGCTCCGGGATGCACACCCACGTGAGCCTGTTCGAGGGCGACCGCAACGCGTTCTACGACGCCGAGGACCCCTACCAGCTCTCCGACACCGGCAAGGCGTTCGTCGCGGGCCTGCTCAAGCACGCCCGCGAGATCACCGGCGTCACCAACCAGTGGGTCAACTCCTACAAGCGGCTCATCGTCGGCGGCGAGGCCCCGACCGCCGTCTGCTGGGGCCACGCCAACCGCTCCGCTCTGGTCCGCGTGCCCATGTACTCCAAGGGCAAGGCCAGCTCGCGCCGCGTCGAGGTCCGCACCCCGGACTCGGCCGCCAACCCGTACCTGGCGTTCGCCGTCATCCTCGCCGCCGGGCTCAAGGGCGTCGAGAAGGGCTACGAGCTGCCGCCCCCCGCCGAGGACGACGTGTGGTCGCTGACCGACCGCGAGCGCCGCGCCGCAGGCTACGCCAACCTCCCGCAGAACCTGGGGGAGGCGCTCACCGAGATGGAGAACTCCGAGCTGCTCCCCGAGGTCCTCGGCGAGCACGTGTACGACTTCTTCCTGCGCAACAAGAGGAACGAGTGGGACTCCTACCGCCGCAGCGTGACCCCTTACGAGCTGCGAACCCTGCTGCCGGTCCTGTGAAGCGGCGACCCGTGCGGGTGGTCCACACCGGGCACTCCCCGAAGCTGGGCTCGTACACCGCGACCGAGTTCCCCTCGAACCCGGAGACCGCGCCCGCCCTCATCGGGTGCACGGTGGCGACCGCCGCCGAGCTGCCCGCGGTGAAGGCGCTGTCCGGCTCGTTCCTGGCCCACCACCCGGAGGCCAGGTTCCTGGCGCTGGTGGTCGACGCCGCGCCGGGCACCTCGGGCCCCGGCCTGGTCACCCCGGCCGACCTCGGCGTCACCGCCGAGGAGCTGGCGGTGCTCGCCACCCGCTGCACCGCCCCCGAGCGGTGCGGCGTGCTCCGGCCGCTGCTGCAGGCGCAGCTGCTCGGCCCGGGCGTCCCGGTGCGGTGCCTGGCCCCGTGGGTGCGGGTC
>NZ_JBQGCX010000380.1:0-2967 GCF_052038725.1 Actinosynnema sp. | reverse complement strand
GCTCGTCGTCCGCGTCGGGCGCCTCCCAGAACACGCTGCTCAGGTCGAAGCCCCGCAGCACCTGGATGCGCCACGGCTCCAGCTTGATCAGCCCGAACTTGGGGTCCTCGGGGCCGTGCCGCCAGAAGTTCGCCGGGTCGTAGCCGACACCGGGCGGGCTGCCCTTGCGGTACAGCTCCCAGATCTCCCTGCGCACCTCCTGGTCCTCCTGCACCCACTCGGCGCGGCAGTCGGCGAACACCGCGTTCTGCTTGGGGTTCCAGTAGGAGATCGTGGTGTGCGGGTTGCGGGCGAGGTGCGCGACCTTCACCGGGGTGCGGTAGGCCGCGATCCACCCGATGGGGACGCCGTCGCGCACTTCCCAGATGGGCAGCAGCACCCGTGCCCGCGGCCGGTTCCTCTTGTCCACCGTGGTCATCGTGGCGTAGACGATGTCCTGGATGTAGGCGAGGAACGGGTCCTGGAGGTCGGCGAACGACCTGACGACCTTCCTCATCGTGGCCCCCTGTGGGAGTGGCGCCGCCACGTGGCGGCGAGGTGTGCCGTCCCGGCGGCGGGCGCCGCGCGGACGGCCTTGACGGACCCGGTTCGACCGGTCCGGATCCATGGTGGCGCGGCGCGGGGGCTCGGGTAAGAACGCACTTTGAAGTTACCGAGGCACACCGCGGTGCCGTACCGGCCCGCTCGCCGACCGGGGTCGCGCGCCGCGCGGTCAGCCGACGCGCTGGAAGCGGCCCTGGTGGAACACCAGCGCCCCCTGCTCCGCGCCCGACCCGCAGCCCAGCACCCGCCCCAGGAACAGGGTGTGGTCGCCCGCGGGGTGCGCGGTCACCACCTCGCACTCCAGCCAGGCCAGCGCGCCGGTCAGCAGCGGCGCCCCGGTGAGCGGGCCCGGCGCCCAGTCGACCACGTCGAACTGGGCCGCGCCCAGCACGCGCTCGCGGTCGGCGAAGTGGCGCACGGCGGGCTCCTGGTCGGCTGCCGCCACCGACACCCCGAACCGGCCCGTCGAGGTCAGCGCCCGGTGCATGACCGCGCTGCGGGCCACGCACACGTGCACCAGCGGCGGGTCGAGCGAGACCGAGCCGAAGGCGTTCGCGGTCATCCCGTGGACGTGCTCGCCGCCGGTGGTGACCACCACGACGCCGGTGGCGAACCGGCCCATGACCGACCGCAGCTCCTTCGGGTCCACGGCCCCGGCGGGTTCCGCGGTGCCCACTCCACCGGCTGCGACGTGCGCTTGCTCGGACATGCTGTGATCCCCTCGGGTCGGCGTGGTCGCGGCGCGCGCGCCTCCTGCGATCCACAAAGGACTCAACTCGTCGGACGCGACCGACTGTAACCACGAGCGCCGCCCACCCCCTCCACCGCCGGGTAACGGGATTCTCACCGCGCCCGGCCAGAGTGGCCCGTTACCGCCCCCGACCTACCTTCGGCCCGGAAAGCAGGACGCCCCCCATTCGGTTAGCTGGTCAGGAAAGGCGGTCGGCAGCATGGACCACCCCACAGCCGGGCAGCAGGAGGTTCCCGGCGGGCCGCAGGACGCCGTCGCCGTCATCGGGATGGCGGTGCGCCTGCCGTCGGCGGACGGCCCCGACGCGTTCTGGGCGCTGCTCCGCGACGGCGTGGACGCCATCACCGACGTTCCCGCCGGGCGCTGGGAGCAGGCGTCACCCGGTGTGACCCGAGGAGGTTTCCTCGACTCGGTCGCGGAGTTCGACGCGGACTTCTTCGGCGTCTCGCCGCGCGAGGCGGCGGCGATGGACCCGCAGCAGCGCCTGGTGCTCGAACTGGCCTGGGAGGCCGTCGAGGACGCCAGGATCGTCCCCGCCGACCTGCGCGGCAGCCGCACCTCGGTGTTCGTCGGCAGCATCCGCGACGACTACGCCGCCCTGCTCTACCAGCACGGCACGTCGGCGATCACGCCGCACACCGTGACCGGCACCCACCGGGGCATCATCGCGAACCGGGTGTCCTACGCGCTGGACCTGCGCGGCCCGAGCGTCACCGTGGACGCCGCGCAGGCGTCGTCGCTGGTGGCCGTGCACCTGGCGGCGGAGGGGCTGCGCGACGGCGCGGTCGACCTGGCCATCGCGGGCGGCGTGAACCTGAACCTGCTCGGCGAGCAGACCGTCAGCCTGGAGCGCTTCGGCGCCCTGTCCCCGGACGGCCGCAGCCGCCCCCTCGACGCCGCGGCCAACGGCTACGTCCGGGGCGAGGGCGGCGCGGTGGTGCTGCTCAAGCGGCTGGACCGGGCGCTGGCCGACGGCGACCCGGTGCACGCGGTGCTGCTGGGCAGCGCCGTCAACAGCGACGGCGCCACCGAGGGCCTGACCGTGCCGGGGGAGCGGGCGCAGACCGAGGTCGTCCGCGCCGCGTTCGCCGCCGCGGGCGTGGCGCCCGCGAGCGCCCAGTACGTGGAGCTGCACGGCACCGGGACCCCGGTGGGCGACCCGATCGAGGCGCGCGCGCTGGGCGCCGCGATGGCGGGCCGGGAGGACGACCCGCTGCGGGTCGGCTCCGCCAAGTCGAACGTCGGCCACCTGGAGGGCGCGGCGGGCATCGTCGGCCTGGTGAAGACCGCGCTCGCCATCCGGCACCGCAGGCTGCCCGCGACGCTGAACTTCGCGACGCCGAACCCGGAGATCCCCCTGGGGGAGCTGGGTCTGCGCGTGCACGCGGAACTCTCGGACTGGCCCCACCCCGACCGGCCGCTCGTGGCGGGCGTCAGCTCGTGGGGGATGGGCGGCACGAACGCGCACGTCGTGCTCACCGAGGCCCCGGCCCCGGTCCGCCGCCCCGCGCACCCGGACGGGGGCCGAGCCGCTGCCGGAACCCCGGCAGGGGGCGGGGTCGCGCCGGCCGCGGAGACCGAGTTGGCTGCGGAGACCGAGCCGGCTGCGGAGACCGAGCCCGCCGCTGCGGGTGGGTCTGCCGCCGGGAACGGACGCCCGGTGGCCGCCGAGG
>NZ_JBQGCX010000379.1:0-2020 GCF_052038725.1 Actinosynnema sp. | reverse complement strand
GGTCGACCTCGGGCGGCGCCGCGTCCTGCCCGTCCTCGGCGACCTCGTAGGTCACGCCGAGCGCGGCGGCCAGCTCGTCCCCGTGGACCCACCGGCCCTCGGCTGGGGCCAGGCCGACCGCGTCCAGGAACGCGGCGAGGTCGGCAGCGGTGCGGAAGCACGCGGCGAACCAGTACTCCGAGTCGGTGGCGTTGCGGTAGCGCTCCTCCTCCCTCTTGGCGCGGGCGCGGAACCCCTGGGCGTTGACGTCCAACTCCTCCTCGGGGCCGTCGCCCTTGGCGACGCGGGGCTCGGCGTTGAGCGCGGCCAGCAGATCAACCGGGGCGACCGCGTGCTGCGATCGCCCCATCGCCTTGAGCCGGGCCAGCGGATCGAAACCGTCGTCAGGCTGCGTGCCGGGCACGGAACACCTCCAGTGCCGCCATCGGGAACCACTCCAGGATCAGCGCGTAGTCCTCGGGGCGGTGCTCGGCCAGCGGCGCGACGAACCGCAGGTCCAGACCGTCCCAGGAACGGCCGAACCACTCGTAGTCGACGGGCAGGGTCGCGCCGTGGTGGGCGATGACCTCCCGCACGTGCGCGACCCGCCAGTCCCAGACGATGGAGAGCTTGCGGGTGGCCTCGCGCTTGGGGCCGTAGGTGGTCATGGCCATGCGCCGGTTCGGCGAGTCCGAGGCGCGCACCCCGTCGCAGTTCCAGGCGTTCGGCAGCCCGAGGTCGGCGCGGATCATGTCCGCCATCTCCTCGTAAGACGGCTCGGGCAGGTCGACGGCGTCGATCACCGCCAGGCGCTGGGGTGCCTGGAAGGTGAAGGTGTTCAACCACCGGAACAGCGCCGGGTGCGGGTAGCGGTGGATGCGCACGCCGAAGAAGTTCTCGAAGTCGGCCAGCGACTCGTCAACGAACGACATCCCCGGCACGTGGTACAGGAAGTAGGGCACCACCTCCACCCCCGCGTCGCGCAGCGACAGCCACGCCGCGAGGCTGTCCTTCCCGCGTGAGAAGCCCAGCAGAACCGGGTTTCCCTCCTCGCGCAGCTCGGCGAGCAGTTCGGGCGAGGACGGCTGTCCGTCGATCGCCACGAGCCCCTCGGGCCGGTAGGTCATGGGCGGGCACCTCCGAAGACGTTGATGCGAACCGGATCGGTAATGCGGACCGCATCACCGGCACGCGGCCGGACGGGGCGGATCAGGGCGGGGTGTCACGGGCGAGCGTGCGGCTGACCGTGGACTGCGCGACCTGGGCGTGCGCGGCGATCTCGTGCTGCGTCGCCCCGAGTTCGTAGGCTTGGCGCACAAGGGATTCATGCTCGGCGAGCCAGGCGGCGGCCTGGTCGGCTGCCAGCTCCAGCCGCTCCAGCACAGCGGCCAACTCCCGCCCCTGTTCACTGTCCGGGGGGACCGGGCGGCGGACGTGGGAGCGGCGCTGCCGGAAACCTGACCGGCCGGAACTGGGCCTCAATGGCTTGTGCCCTCCTGGACCGGTCAGGGGTCACCCCCTGGATACCGCACGCCCCGACGCGCGGGGGCGGTCACGGGCTGTTCCAGCCACCACGGGTGCGGGGGTCCCTAGCGGTGATCCGGGCATGGCACGGCCCGCACAGCCCCCGGCCCCGGTCCGGGTGGTCGGGGTCCAGCCCTGCGGCCACCAGCTCCCGGCGGGTGAGCGGCCAGTGGTCGGCCACGGTGGAGGATGCGGCACAACCGGTGCCGGGGTGGTCGGGACAGTCGGTCAGGTCACAGCGGCACACCCGGTCACCGGGACGGGCCAACACGGCGGGCCGGAACTGGGACCTGTGTCGGCCGGTGTAGCCGCGCTGCGCGCTGGTGCCGTGGGCACGGCGGGCACGGCTTCGGCACGGCGGGCACATCCCCCGACCGCCGACGGTGGTGTTCGGACAGCCGGGGCGGGAACAGGTGCGGGGTGCACGGGCGGGCAACGGCACCACCCCGTGCACGGGACTACCCCCGGCGGATGCCGGGGGCAGTCAGGGGCGGGACCGGCTACAGGTCTTCGGTCA
>NZ_JBQGCX010000378.1:0-2841 GCF_052038725.1 Actinosynnema sp. | reverse complement strand
GGTCCCGGCTTCGGCTTCGACCTCCGGCCCGTTGATCTCGCCCTTCCCCACCCTCGGCCCGGATCTTCCGCCGCGCCGCTGTCGGTCCCCGCCGCTACGCTCCGGCCGTGGCCCAGGCTCTGGAACTCACCGTCGGCGAGCGCGTGGTGCGGGTGTCCAACCCGGACAAGGTCTACTTCCCCGAGCGGGGCATCACGAAGCGGCAGGTGGTCGAGTACTACCTGGCCGTCGCGGAGCCGCTGCTGGCGGTGCTGCGGGACCGGCCGACGACGGTGACGCGGTTCGTCGACGGGGTGGCGGGGGAGGCGTTCTACCAGAAGCGGGTGCCCAAGGGCGCGCCCGAGTGGGTGCGGGTGGTCGGCGTGCGCTTCCCGTCCGGCAGGCCCGCCGAGCAGGTCAGGCCGACCGAGGCGGCGGTGCTGGCGTGGGCGGCGAACCTGGGCACGCTCGACTTCCACCCGTGGCCCGTGCGAGCGGACGACACCGACCACCCGGACGAGCTGCGCGTGGACCTGGACCCGCAGCCGGGCACCGGGTTCCGCGAGGCGGTGGAGGCGGCGGGGGTGCTGCGGGAGGTGCTGGGGGAGCTGGGGATGACCGGGTACCCGAAGACCTCCGGTGGGCGCGGGGTGCACGTGGCGGTGCGGATCAGGCCGGAGTGGGACTTCGTGGACGTGCGGCACGCGGTGATCGCGCTGGGCCGCGAGGTCGAGCGGAGGGCCCCGGACCTGGCGACGACGTCGTGGTGGAAGGAGGAGCGCGGCCGGAAGGTGTTCCTGGACTTCAACCAGGCGGCGCGGGACCGGACGATCGCGTCCGCGTGGTCGGTGCGGGGAACGCCGGGCGCGACCGTGTCGACGCCGGTGACGTGGGAGTCGCTGGGCGAGGTGGACCCGGTGGCGTTCGACGTGCGCACGGTGCCGGACTACCTGCGGGACGTGGGCGACCCGCACGCCGGGCTGGACGGGGAGGCGTTCGGGATCGAGGAGCTGCTGGGGTGGTACGCGGACGACCCCAGGGGGGAGATGCCGTACCCGCCGGACTACCCGAAAATGCCGGGGGAGCCGCCTCGGGTGCAGCCGTCGAAGGCGCGGAAGGCGGAGCAGGGCTGACCCGGTCCCGAGTCGACCGCCGCGCGGGGCGGACCGCAGCCGCAGCGGCCCCGGAGAACCCCTGCGCCGCGCTCGGGTCGGGCGCCGGTCCGCGCGGCAGGGTCCTCCGCGCCGCGCGAGGAGGACCCCACCGGACACGGGCGATCGCCGGTCGGCGAGTGGCGGAGCGGTCCCCGTCGCGTGCGGGCGGGGTCGCTGGATCGGGTGGAGCCTGCGGTGTCGAGCTGCGGGAACGCCGGGGTTCGGGGTCGCGCCGGTAACGGCCGTCCGGTCGTCCGCGACCTCCGGGTGTTCCGCTCACCTGGAGGTCGCCGTGGTCCAGCAGTTCCCGTCGAACGGGTCGAAGCCGCCGCGCGCCGCGCTGTGGGTCGCGGGCGTGGTCGGGGCGCTGATCGTGCTGGGCCTGGTGGCGAACGGGCGCGGCGGGGACACCGGGGCGGAGGGCGGGGTCGCCGAGCCGTCCACCGCGGCCCCGGCGCGGCTCACCCCGGTGGGCGCGCCGACGACCTCGGCAGGCGCGCCCACCACCTCGGTCGGCGCGGCGGCGGTCAGCGCGGCGGAACCCGCCCCGCTCCCCGAGCCGTCCCCCGTCGAGACCTGCGTGGTGCCGGACGTGGTGGGCATGGTCCACCAGGGCGCGCAGGACACCATGCAGGCGGCCGGGCTGTACCTGCTGCGCGAGGAGGACGCCACCGGGCAGGGGCGGCTCCTGCTGTACGACCGGAACTGGGTGACCACCGCGCAGAGCGTCCCGGCGGGACAGGTGGTGGACTGCTCGACCGCGATCACGCTGTCCGCCAAGAAGATCGGCGAGTGACGGGCTGAGACCCGCCGGGGCCGACCAGCGCGACCACCCGCCGCCCGCCCCGCCCGCCCCGCGCGCCCGAGGCGTCGAGCCGGTGAGCGTCGCGCGGCACGCCGACCCTCCCCGCGTTCTCCCTGCTCACGGCCGCGCACGAGTTGCGCCGACCGGCGGAAGTCCGGTTCGGGCGGTCGATCGGGCGCTGCTCCTCTCGTACCATGGACCCGGTTGTCGGTCGGTCCCGAGGAGGTGGGCAGGGTGGTGGACTCCTACGTCGTCCGGTACGTCGGCGGGCCGCTCGACGGGCGGGTCGACTCGGTCGCGCGGCCCCGGCCCGAGCCCCGGCCGACCGTCAAGCACGTGCACCTGCACGGCGGGCCCAAGATCGTGCACCACTACGACCTGCACTACGCCGTCGAGTACGGGTGCGAGTACCGGCTCCGCGTCGACGACGAGGACGAGGTCGGGGGCGAGCGCGGGGACGGCGGCGACGGCGCGTGCGGGGGCGCGGGCGAGGGCTGAGCGGGGGCCGGACCGCCGCGCGCGGGTGATCATCCACTGTGGACTCGACCGCCGCCCGCGGCGCCACTGCCGCCGCCCGGCGCGATTTCCCTTGCGCCGCAAAGCCAACCGCCTCCTTGCGCTCCGCAGTCACCCGGTCGCACAGTGGTGTCCCCGCGTGCGCGAGGGGCAGCCACCCGCCGGGAATGTCGGTGCCGTAGGGCAAGCTGCACCCCGAAGAAGTTGATCAGTGGAGGTGCCGATGGCCAAGGCCAAGCAGAGTCTGTCCCCCGAGGACCTCGACCACCTGCGGGCTGAACTCGACGCGGGTCGGCAGCCCCCGGTGTGGTTCACCGCCTCGGCGGTGGGGATGGAGGCGGGCAAGTCGGCCAAGGTGCTGGCGCTCACCGACCCGCCGGAGGGCGA
>NZ_JBQGCX010000377.1:0-5177 GCF_052038725.1 Actinosynnema sp. | reverse complement strand
GCTCGGGCACAACAACCCGGAACTGGTGGAACTGGCGCGCGAACTGCTCGCGGACGGCACGCCCATCCACGCCCAGTTCTCCCGGCACCCCTACGCGAACCGGCTGGCGAACGAGCTGAACGCGGTTCTGCACCGCGAGTTCGGGGTTTCCGAGCCGTACTACGCGGTGTTCGCGAACTCCGGCGCGGAGGCCGTGGAGGCCGCCGTGAAGCACGCCGAGCTGGACCGGGGGCACCGGGTGCGCGCGGTCGTGGAGGCGGTGGGGTCGGCGGTGGCGGCGGCCAGGGCCGCGGTGGACGGCGGGGCGCTGGTCGACGAGGAGGCGTACCGCGAGTTCGGCCTGGCCTCCGGGGACTTCGGCGCGCTGGCCGACCGGCTGGTCGCGCTCGCCGGGGAGGCGGCGTCGCGGCGCCCGGTGTTCCTGGCGCTGGAGGGCGGGTTCCACGGCAAGCTCGTGGGCAGCACCCAGCTGACCCACAACCCCGGTTACCGCGAGCCGTTCTCGGCGCTGGCCAGGCCGACCCGGTTCGTGACGCTGAACCGGCCGGAGTCGGTGCGGGAGGTGCTGGAGCCGGAGCGGGTGTGGCTGCGGGAGCCGGTGGTCGTCGACGGCGTGGTGCGCCTGACCGACCGGGAGCTGCCGGTGGTGACCGCGTTCCTGCTGGAGCCGGTGCAGGGCGAGGGCGGCATCCGCGAGGTGGAGGCCGAGTTCGCCAAGGAGATCGGCGCCGCCTGCGAGGAGGCGGGCGTGCCGGTGGTCGTGGACGAGGTGCAGAGCGGCATGGGCCGGTGCGGGGCGTTCTTCGCCAGCTCGCAGATCGGGCTGCGCGGCGACTACTACGCGCTGTCCAAGAGCCTGGGCGGCGGGATCGCCAAGGCCGCGGTGATGCTGGTGCGCGGCAAGCACTACCGGGGCGACTTCGAGCTGGTGCACAGCTCGACCTTCGCCAAGGACAGCTTCTCCTGCACGGTGGCGCTGCGGGCGCTCGCGCTGATGGAGGCCGACGGCGGGCGGGCCTACCGGGTGGCCGCCGAGCGCGGGCGGCGGCTGGCCGGGGTGCTGGAGTCGATCAGGGCCGACCACCCCGACCTGGTGCTGGAGGTGCGCGGCCGGGGCCTGATGCTGGGGCTGGAGCTGCGCGACCAGTCCGGCAGCGCGAACGCGGCGGTGGCCGGGCAGGCGGCGGCCGGGATGCTCGGCTACGCGGTCGCGGGCTACCTGCTGCGCGAGCACGCGATCCGGCTGTTCCCCACGGCGAGCGCGACGAGCACGCTGCGGTTCGAGCCCTCGCTGCACGTGTCCGACGAGGAGATCGCGCGGCTGGAGAACGGTCTGCGCGACGTCATGGCGGTGCTCGGCGACCCGGCGAGGAGGCTGGTGTGACCGCGGCCGTGGAGTTCGCCGAGGCGCGGGAGCGGGTCCGGGAGTTCGTGCGCGACGAGCTGCTGGGCGAGCGCCCGGAGCTGGACGTGCTGGGTGACATGCCGCTGCCGCTGTACCAGGGGTTCGCCAAGACCGGGCTGTCGAACTGGTGGCTGAGCCCGGAGCTGGGCGGGCTCGGGCTGACGCTGGAGCAGAGCGTCGACCTGGTGTCGGAGCTGTCGTACGGCGACGCCGGGGTGGCGTTCACCCTGCTGATCTCGATCATGGCCACGAACATGGTGTGGCTGTACGGGTCGGACGAGCTCAAGCAGCGGCACCTGCGACCGCTGGCGGAGTCCGGCGGGTTCGCGGCGACGCTGGGCAGCGAGCAGGCGGCCGGGAGCGAGCTGGGGCGCACCGCCACCGAGGCGCGGCGCGAGGGCGCCGAGCTGGTGCTCGACGGGGAGAAGTGGTTCGCGACCAACGCGGACTTCGCGGACTTCCTCGTGGTGGTGGCGAAGTCGCCGGACAACCCGTCGGGGCACGCCGCGATCGTGGTGCCGAGGGACGCGCCGGGCGTGCACGTGGTCAAGCGGTGGGACGTGGTGGGCGTGCGGGCCTCCGGCACCTACCAGGTGTCGTTGCGGGGCGTGCGGGTGCCCGCGTCGAACGCGCTGTCCGGGCCGGGGCTGCGGGTGCTGGAGGTGGGGCTCAACGCCAGCCGGGTCCTGATCGCCTCCACCGCGATCGGGGTGGCCAGGCGGATCAGGGACCTGTCGATCGAGTACGCCAGGCAGAAGCCGCTGCGGGGCTCGACGCTGCTGTCCAACGCGGTGTTCGGGGCGAAGATCGGGCAGGCGGAGATGGGCATCGGCGTGATGCTCAACCAGTGCAGGGCCGCGGGCCGCGACTTCGACTCGATCATGCTGGGCGGCGCGCCGGGCGCGGACTTCCTGCGGCACGGGACGTTGAAGTCGGCGCTGGAGACGAAGATGTTCACCGGGCAGATGGGCTGGTCGATCGCGACGACCGGGTCGGAGATGTTCGGGGCGCTGGGCTACACCGGCGAGTCGCTGATCGGGAAGCTGGTGCGGGACATGCGCTACATCTCGATCGTCGAGGGCGGCGACGACGTGCTGCGGGACCTGATGTTCAACCGGTACGCGCTGCCGGAGGGCAAGCGGTACTGAGCGCGCGCGGAAGGGGCGGGACGGCCGTGCGCCGTCCCGCCCCTTCCCGGTGCTCCCGCCCGGACGCGGGGCTCAGTCGTCCGCGCCGCCGTAGGCGTTGTCGATGATGTAGCGCCAGCGGCCGTCCCTGCCCCGGCGCAGCACGTCCGTGCCGGTCCCGCCCAGGTCGATCCGCTCGCCGGTGACCGAGGTGCCCCTGATCTCCCAGTCGACGATGAGCAGGGCCGTGTCGCCGTTGACGTAGATCCCCTTGGTGCGGGCCCGCATCGGCACCCGCCAGGAGAGGAACTCGGCGACGTTGGCTCTCCTGGCGTCGCCGCCGACCGGTTCCTCGCCCGGCTTCCACACCGACACCGCGTCGGGGCTGTACATGCGCTCGATCGTGTCGTGGTCCCAGGAGTTGAAGGCCCGCAGGAACAGGTCGGTCTGCCTGGTCAGGTCGTCGGTGGGGATGTCGTGCACCATCAGCGGTTCGGTCATCACTGGCTCCTCGTCGGCTTGCTCGGTCCGCGCCCGGCCCCGGCCCGGTCGGGCGACCCGGCCGGGGCGGGGGTCGTGCGGCTAGTTCAGGCTGTCCGCGCCCGCGCGGGGGAAGTAGCCCGCGTCGGTGAAGAAGCGCACGTACCTGGTGAACAGCTCGCCGGTCATCGGCGGGCAGGTCAGGCCCGCGTCGCGCAGCGCCTCGTCGGTCCCGGTGACGTCGAAGTCCGGGTAGGCGCCCTCGCCCGCGGCGGCGATGGCCTCGAACGAGTCGAGCAGCGGTTGCAGGGCGTTGTCCCGGTCGGCGCGCACCCGCGCGCTCCACTCGGCCGGGGGCAGCTCCTCCAGCTCGTGGCCGAGCGACCTGAGGTGGCCGATCATGTCCCGGTAGGTGATCGGGGCGGGGTTGGAGACGTGGAAGGTGCGGCCCGCCGCCTCCGGCCTGGTGGCCAGGTGGGTGATGGCGGCGCTGGCGTAGTCGACCGGCACCAGGTGGAACCGGCCTTCCAGGCCCTCGGGGACGGCTCCGCTGCGCAGGATGCCCTTCAGGCCCAGCCACACGAAGTCCCTGGTCTGGCAGGCGCCGTTGACCTGGTCGCCGGAGACCACGTCGACCCGGTACACCGACACGGGCAGGCCGCGCTCGCGGGCCTGGTCGATCATGCGCTCGGCCACCCACTTGGACTGGCGGTAGCCGTTGGACAGCACCTCGGGCGGTCCGGGGATGTCGTCGGTGGTCAGCGGCACGCCGGGGGTGACGGGCTGGTCGAACACGCCCGTGGAGGACACGAAGTGCACGGGCACCGTGCGGTGGGCCGCGGCCAGGCGCAGCACCTCCTCGGTGCCCGCGACGTTCACCGGGCGCAGCGCCTGGTAGGGCTGGAGCCAGTTGACCTCGGCGCCCGCGTGGAACACCACGTCGGCGGTGCGGGCCAGCAGGTCGCGCACCTCCTCGGGCAGCCCGAGGCCGGGCAGGCCGAGGTCGCCGGGGTGCACGACGACCCTGGACAGGTCGACCTCGTCGTCGAGCCGGTACCAGCGCAGGTTCTCGGCGATCCTGGCGAGCCCGGCGGCGGCGTCGGGGGCGCGCACGACGGCGTGCACGCGGGCCCGCGTGGTGCGCAGCACGTCCCTGAGCAGGAACGCGCCCAGGAACCCGGTGGCCCCGGTGAGCAGCACCTCGTCGGGGTCGGCGGCGTGGGTCGCGGTGGTGGCGGCGGGGACGACGTCGTCGGCCAGCAGCGCCTCCCGCGCGAAGTCGACCTCGGCGCGGGCGGGCGCCTGCGGGGCGCCGAGGTCGCGCAGGAAGTCGGCGACCGCGTCGGGGGTGGGGTGGTCGAACACGAGCGAGGCGGGCAGGGGCGAGCCGAGGGTCGCGGCGAGCCGGTGGCGCAGCTCGAGCGAGGTGAGCGAGTCGAAGCCCAGCTCGGGGAACGGGCGGTGCGGCTCGGGCGGGGCGGGCAGGCCGAGGACGGCCGCGCCCTCGGCGCCGACCCGGGCGCGCAGCCGGGCGCGCCTGCGGGCGGGGTCGGGTTCGGCGAGCGGGTCGGGGGCGGCGGAGGTGTCGGTGTTGACGGCCCTGCGGCGCAGCGGGGTGCGCACCAGGTCCGCGAACAGGGGTTGGGGCGTGCCGGAGGCGCGGATGGCGGTGATGTCGAGCGGGGTGGCGACGACGGCGGGCAGGCCGCTGTCGAGGGCCGCGTCGAGCAGCGCCGGGCCCCGGTCGGGGGTGACGGGGCGGAAGCCTGCGCGGGCGATGCGGGCCAGGTCGAGCTCGGAGAGCGCGCCGCCCATGCCGGTGGGCATGGCCCACAGGCCCCAGGCGATCGAGGTGGTGGGCGCGCCCCGGTCGGCGCGCAGGTGGGCGAGGGCGTCCAGGAACGTGTTGGCGGCGGCGTAGTTGGCCTGGCCGGGGCCGCCGGTGGTGGCGGCGAGGGAGGAGAAGTGGACGTGGTGGGCGTCGGGGAGCAGCCGGTGCAGGTGCCAGGCGGTGTGCACCTTGGGGCGCAGCACGGCCGCGAGGCGCTCGGGGGTGAGGGTTTGCAGCGCGGTGTCGTCCAGGACGCCCGCGGTGTGCAGGACGAGGTCGACCCGCCGGTCGCGCAGCACCTCGGCCAGCGCGGCCGGGTCGGTGGTGTCGGCGG
>NZ_JBQGCX010000376.1:0-3033 GCF_052038725.1 Actinosynnema sp. | reverse complement strand
ACGGCCTTGCCGATCGCCTCGGCCCCGGCCCGGTTGAACCGCAGCCGCAGCCCGGCCCCGGCGTCGACCACCTGCCCGGCGACGATGGGCTGGTCGTCGCGGATGGGCGCGAGCACCAGCGGGACGCCGTGCCACAGCGCCTCGCACACCGTGTTGTGCCCGGAGTGGCACACCACCGCCGCGCAGCGCGGGAGCAGCTCCAGCTGCGGGACCCGCTGCCGCACCAGGACGTTGTCGGGCACCGGCCCCAGCTCGCCGCCGGGGTCGACGACCACCGCGCGCAACCCCGGCCGGTCCGCGAACGCCTCGGCCGCCGCGCGCAGGAACCGCCCGCCCACCCCGGTGTTGGCGGTGCCGAGGCTGACCAGCACCACCGGCCGCCCGTCCAGCTCCGCCCACGGGAAGCCGACCCCCGGCCTCGGCTTCCCGAGCGCGGGCCCGACCAGGTGCAGCCCCGGCCGGTCGACGGACCCGGCGAGCGCGGCCGTGGTGAACGCCAGCACGCCGTGCTCCGGGTAGCGGGGATCGTTGCGCGCCACCGGGTTCCCGTGCCGCTCGCGCAGCGCGGCGAGCAGCCCGTCGACCCAGGCGGCGACCTTCGGCATGGACGCCAGCGGGTCCACCAGCTCCGCCGACGTGGAGGCCGACCCGACGCACGGAACGCCGCGCCGCTCGGCCACCAGCGACCCGGCGACCGCGTGCTGGTCGGACACCACCACGTCCGGCTCGAAGGCGTCGACGGCATCGGCCACGCCGGGCGCCATCGCGTCGGCCAGCGGCACGAAGAAGTCCCGCCACAGGAACTGGAACGCCGACGGCCCGGTGAGCCCGGCCGGACGCTCCGCCGGGGCGTCCTCGGGAACCGCGCACGGGAACACCGGTTCCCGCACGAGCGCGCCGAGCAGCTCGCCGTGCCCGGCCCAGGCCACCCGGTGCCCGCGCGCCACCAGCTCGCGCGCCACCCCGGTGAGCGGGTTGACGTGCCCGACCAGCGGCGGCG
Organism: Actinosynnema sp.; assembly: GCF_052038725.1. Taxonomy (NCBI): domain Bacteria; kingdom Bacillati; phylum Actinomycetota; class Actinomycetes; order Pseudonocardiales; family Pseudonocardiaceae; genus Actinosynnema; species Actinosynnema sp. The sequence continues at coordinate 2,033 of NZ_JBQGCX010000376.1, read as the reverse complement.
CGACGAACAGGAACCGGCTCACCCGGCGATCCCGGACGCGGCCGGGGTCACGGCCGGGGACGCGGCGGGCAGCTCACCGCCCGCGTCGTGCAGGCCCAGCACCCAGTCCAGCACCAGCTCGCGCACCTCGTGCGGGCGCTCGATCAGCACCGAGTGGCCCTGCTCGGCCAGCACCTCGGCGCGGAACCCGCGCGCCCGCAGCTCGGGGACCTGCGCGGCCAGCCCGGACTCGTCCCCGAACACCGCGAGCATCGGCCTGCCGATCTCCTCCAGCCCGCCGATGACCCGGCTGCGCGGCACGTCGGCGGCCAGCGTCGTGGACTGCAGGATCTTGTTGGCCCCCTTGGACAACCGGGCGGTGTGGCCGCCGTGGTTGGCCTCGATCCAGGCGATGGCCTCGGGGTGGCGCAGCTTGTCGTGCGCGTCGGCCAGTCCCTCGGCGATGTGCCCGGTCCAGGCGCGGGTGGGCGGCTCGGACTCCAGCATCGTGATGCCCGCGACCAGCTCCGGGTGCCAGGCGGCGAGGGCGCAGGCGATGGTGCCGCCGAAGGAGTTGCCGACCACGTGCACCGGCCTGCGCTCGCCGAGCGCGTCGAGCAGGGCGACCAGGTCGTCGGTGAAGTCCTCCAGGCGGTAACCGGTGGCGGGCCGGTCGCTGCGGCCGTGCCCGCGCAGGTCGTACATCACCACGTCCACGCCCGCCGCCGCGAACGCCGGGCCGAGGGTGAAGTAGTAGCTGGCGAGGCTGTCGGTGAGCAGCCCGTGCACGAACACCACGACCGGCGCGCCGGGGTCACCCCCGGCTGCGGGGAGCAGCTGGACGTGCGTGGTGACGTTCCCGGTCGCGACCCTGCTCACGGCGCCTCCCGCAGCGAGGCGACGACGTGGTCGACCAGCCTGCCCACGGTCAGCGCGATGATCTCGTCCAGCTCCAGGTCCGCGACGAACTCGGCGAAGTTGACCCGGTCGCCGTAGTGCTCGCGCAGCGCGGCGGACAGCGTGACGAGGTCGATGCTCTCCATCTCCAGGTCGCCGTGGAAGGTCGAGTCGCGGGTGATCTCCGCGTCCTCCAGGCCGTAGTCGCCCAGCACCACGCGGAGCATCCCGCTGATGTCGGCCAGCACGGTGTCCGCGTCGGCGGCGCGCCCGGTCGTCGTCCCGCTGCTCATGCCCTGTCTCCCGTCCATGCGACCACGTACCGGCGTTCGGGCAGTCCCGGTGGGTTGGCGGTGTCGCGCAGCCGCACGGCGAACGCGCGGCCGTCGACCTCGACGCGCGCGGCGTCCTCGGTCGCGGCGACCACCCGGAAGGCGCGCGGCCTCCCGCCCAGCCCGGTGCCCAGCGCCTTCCCGACGGCTTCCTTTGCCGCCCAGAACCTGGTGAACCAGTGCGCGCGCTCGCCGGGCAGCCCGGCGAGCAGCGCGAGTTCGGCCTCGTCGCAGGCCGCGTTCTCGGTGCCGCGCGGCCGTTCCTCGACGACCTCGACGTCCACGCCCAGCTCGCCGCGCCCGGCCAGCGCCACGCCGACCTCGCCCGCGTGGGCGAGGGACACGGCGACGCCGCGCGGGTCGAACCCGTGGACTCCGCGCACCAGCGGGCGTCCGGCGTCGTCGTTGCGCACGGCGAGCTCGGCCGGGTAGACCTCGCCGTCGCCCTCGCGCCAGAGCACGGTGCGGGCGGCGTCCTTGGCGGCGATGCGGCCGAGGAGCCAGTGGCGGCGGCGGTGCGGTGGCTGGGCGGTGTAGTCGGCGCGCTCGGCGCCGCCGAGGACGTTGCGCATGACCAGTTCGCGGGTGGCGAGGTCGGGCCAGCGCTCGTGCACGACGGCGAGGTTCCCGTCCACTGTGGACAGCGTGTGCCTGCCGGGCCAGCGGTCGACCAGGCGGATGCCGGGGTCGGTGTCGAAGCGGCGGTCGGCCCAGCCGGTGAAGCGCGCCCACACCCGGCCGTGCGCCCCCCGCGCCGCGGCGGCGGGGTCCCCCGGCCGGGGGAGCGCCGGGATTCGGGCCGGGCCGTGGCCCGGGGCCGCCGGG
>NZ_JBQGCX010000375.1:0-3304 GCF_052038725.1 Actinosynnema sp. | reverse complement strand
GGTGGTCGACGCCCTCGGGGCCGGTGGCGCGGCCGGAGCGGCTGGCGAGGGTGACCCGCTCGCCCGCGTCGGCGAGCAGGGCGGCGACGTGGCGGCCGACGGGGCCCGCGCCGATGACGAGGTGGTGCTGCGACATGGTGGTTCGCCTTCCCGGTTGCTGGGTGCACCGGAAAACTAACAACCTCTAACCAACTTTGGCAGTGTTAGATTTTTCTACTGCTGCTAACCTGCGCGCATGTCGTTGCGCGAACGCAGGCGGGCCACCGCCACCCGCGAGATCCTCGACGCGGCCAAGGCCCGGATGGCCGAGCACGGGCCCGCGGGGCTGGCGCTGCGGGCGGTGGCCCGCGACCTGGACATGACCGTGCAGGCGCGCTACCACTACTACCCCAGCCGGGACGACCTGCTGACCGCGCTGATCGCGGAGGCGTACGAGGACCTGGCGGCGGCCGTGCGGACCGCGCTGGACGCCGGGCCGCCGGAGCCGTTCCCGGCCGTGGCGGAGGCGTTCCGGAGGTGGGCGATCGAGCACCGGGCCCAGTTCCAGCTGCTCTACGGCACCCCCCTGCCGCACTACCGCGCCCCGCACGAGGGCCCGACCACCGAGGCGGCCAGGAAGGTCACGGCGGTCTTCCGCGCCGCCCTGTTCGACGGCTGCACGGAGGAGGCGCTGGCCCGCGCGGACGCGCCCCCGCTGAGCGAGGAGCTGCACGCCCGCTTCGCGGAGCTGCCCCCGGAGGCCAGGGGCGAGCTGCCCCCGCCCGCCGCCGTGCTGTTCCTGGGCGCGTGGGCCCAGCTGCACGGCCTGGTGGTGCTGGAGGCGTTCGGCCACTTCGACTTCCTCGGCCCGCTGCGGGCCGAGGCGTTCGAGGGGGCGGTGCGGTCGCTGCTGGCCGACGTGCGGCGGCGGGTGCCGGGCTGACCGGGGGCGCGGGCCTGGGCGCCGCGCCCCCGGTCGGGTCAGGCGGCCGGGTGGACGGACAGGGCGTGGCGGAACAGGCCGCGCGGGTCGTAGTGCTTCTTGACCTGCTGCAGGCGGGCGTAGTTGGCGCCGTAGTAGAGGCTGTGCCACGGGGTGCCCGAGGTGTTCCAGGCCGGGTCCGCGAGGTCGACGTCCGGGTAGTTGATGTAGGCGCCCGCGTTGACGGCGTCCGGCACGGGCACGCCGCCGGAGGCGGCGTAGACGTCGCGGTAGAGGTTGCGGACCCAGGCGATGTTGGCGGCGTCCTCCGCCTCGGAGGACCAGGTGCCCGCCGTGAAGTAGACGCGCATGGTCGAGTCCCGGTGCACGGCGGCGGTGGCGCCGGGCGCGGTGGCGTTGATCTGCCCGCCGAGCGCGGAGATGTTCACCTGCGCCCCGGCGTTGGCGTACGAGTCGTTGGTGAGGTAGCTGTGGATGGTGGCGATCTGGGCGTCGGTGTAGCTCCTGCGCAGGTCGGAGGTCTTGTTCTTCTGCCGTCCCGCGGGCTCCTGGTACCAGTTGCCCCGGTCCAGCCAGGGCAGCGAGTACTGGTGGTCGGCGCTGGTGGCCACGCCGACGTTCGCGGTGACCTCGGCGAGGAAGTCGGCCAGCAGGGCCTCGCCGTTGGCGGCGTCAGCGCTGACGCCCGCCATCAGGCCGATGGTGCCCGCCGACTGGTGCGGGGTGAAGTACGAGGCCCACACCTGCGTCTTCGGGCTCCCCGGCGCGCTGTTGTGCTCGAACCAGCGGCAGAAGTTGCGGGTCAGGGTGGTGAACGCGCCGGGGGACACGTCCTCCCAGGACCACTCCAGCATCCGCACGCGCTGGTCGTAGGCGCGGGGCAGCAGGCGGCTGGGGTCCGTCGAGGCGACGCCGGGGGTGCGGAACCAGTACTTGGTGACGATGCCGAAGTTGCCCCCGCCACCGCCGGTGTGCGCCCACCAGAGCTCGCGGTGGGGGTCGTTCCGGTCGCGGGTGGCGACGGTGACGTGGGCCTGCCCCGAGGCGTCGACGGTGACGACCTCGACGGCCTGGAGGTGGTCGACCGCTAAGCCGTGCATCCGGGAGTAGAAGTTGTACCCGCCGCCCAGGATGTGCCCGCCGAGCCCGACCTCGGCGCAGCCCGCCGACGGGATCATCACGCCCCAGCCCTTGAACAGGGTGCCCTGGGTGGGGGCGACGATGGCCCCCGGTTCGACCGCGAAGGCCGTGCGCGCCGGGTCGAAGTAGACCTCGTTGAGCTGGGAGAGGTCGATCAGGTGCTTGACCTCGGAGGAGGTGGTGAAGTCCTCCATGCAGTGCCCGCCGGAGCGCGCGGCGACCCGGTGCCCCCTGGCGGCGGCCTCGGCGAGCGCGTCGGCGACCTGGCCCGCCGAGCCCGCGACGGTGACGCGGGCCGGGCTGCCGGTGAAGCGGGTGTTGTGCTGGACGAGGAAGCTGGCGTACCGCGGGTCACCGGGTTCGACGGTGACGGGGCCGAAGGTCGGCGGGGTTCCGGTCCTGGCAGGGGCGGGCGCGGCGGCGAGGGCGGAGGGGGCTGCGGCGAGCCCCGCGCCCGCGAGCGCGACGCGGGTGAGCAGGCGGCGTCGATCGATCAGAGGCACTGGCGGAACTCCTAACGGTCCACGGTGGAACGGCGTTGGGCGCGCGCGGTCGGACGGCGTCGCGGGAGGGGCGGGCCGAGCGGTCGAGCCGGGGGCGCGCGGGTCAGCGGTCGTCGAAGCGGTGCATGACGTGCTTGAGGCTGGTGTAGTCATCGACGGCGTAGCGGGAGAGGTCCCTGCCGTGGCCGGAGGCGCCGGGACCGCCGTGGGGCATCTCGGCGGCGAACCGCATGTGCGCGTTCACCCAGACGCACCCGGCGCGCAGCCGGGGCACGAGGCGGTGCGCGCGGGCGTGGTCGGCCGTCCACACGCTCGCGGTCAACGCCTGGCGCACGCCGTTGGCCAGCAGGACCGCCTTGTCCTCGGCGCCGAAGGTCTGCACGGTGACCACGGGGGCGAACAGCTCCCGCTGGACGACCTCGTCGCTCTGGCGGGCGCCGAGCAGGACCGTCGGCGCGAAGAAGAAGCCGGGGCCGGGAAGCGGCGCCCCGCCCGCGACGACCTCGATCCGCGACGGGAGCCGGTCGAGGACGTCCGCGGTGCGCGACAGGTGCGCGCGGGTGATCAGCGGGCCGCTGAACGCCTCGGGGTCGGAGGGCGGTCCCGGCCGGGTGGCGCGCGCGGCGGCGACGAGCGCGGTGGTGAGCGCCGGGGCGATGGACTCGTGGGCCAGCACGCGGGTGACGGCCGTGCAGTCCTGGCCCGCGGTGAAGAACGCGGCCTCGGCCAGCTGCCCGGC
>NZ_JBQGCX010000374.1:0-1547 GCF_052038725.1 Actinosynnema sp. | reverse complement strand
CGGACGGGCGGGTTCGGGCGATCGTGAGCGGGCGGGACGAGGACGCCGGGCTGGTCCTCAGCCAGTTGGCGGCGAAGGGGATGCCCGACGAGCCCACCCGGAACTCCGACGTGGAGCAGAAGTTGGCCGCGCACATGGTGGCCAACGGGATCCGCCACGCGACCGTGGTGATCAACCACCGGCCGTGCCGGGGTTTTGACGACTCGTGCGACACCCTCGTGCCGATCATTCTCCCCGAGGGCTGCACACTCACCGTGCACGGGCAGAGCGACAAGGGGATGCGCGTCCGGGTGCGCTACACGGGAGGAGCACAGCCTTGGTGGAGCTAGAGGCATGGTACGGCGACGACCAAGAAGACGCGGTTCCCGTCCGGACCGCCGCAGAGCTGGACGCCGTGCTGGACGAGGTCGCCGCGATGCGCGGGCGGGTCATCGTGCACCTGAAGGTGGCCCGGCCGCCAAGCCTGGACGTGCGCCGGATGATCCTCAACGTCGGACTGAACGGTGACGCAGGACTGGGGTCGCTGTTCTACCGGTCACCGAGCGGGGCGTGGTACAGCCAGGGCGCGGCGGCTAATCCGTCGGTGACGGAGCTGCTGTACTACTACATGAACTCCGACACCGAGTACCCGCTCGACTGCGAGATCCCCATCGACGCGGTGCGGCGCGCGGCCCACGAGTACCTGGGCGCGGTGGACAGGCGGCCGTCGGCTCCGGGGTGGCAGGTCTTCTAGGCGTTCGAGAGCCGCGGGGGACCGCGCCGCCCTCCGGTCGGAACCCCTCCGGAGGGCGGCGCGGCACCCGTCCTAGTCGGCGTGCCTGAGCACGCTCTCCACCTCGGCGCGGAACGCCGCCACCCCGTGGTCGCCGGTCGGCGCGCCGTGGGCTTGGAGCAGGTGGAGCAGGGCCGCGCCGCTCGCCGAGCGGCGGGCCTTCGCGCGGAAGCCGAACGCGGACTCGTAGACCGTCACCGACGTCGCCAGGGCCGCCGCCACCGTCGCCAGGAACGCCAGCGGGGAGCGGTGGTCCGGGGTCGCCACGGCCAGGGCGCCCAGGGCCGCCGCGCCGGTGAACAGGAGGACGGACGCCGCGGTCGTCCAGCGCCTCGCCCTCGTGTACGCCGCCTTCGCCGCCTCCAGGCGGGCCAGGCGTTCGCCCACCCGGTGCCTGAGGTAGGCGCGCAGGAACTGCTCCCGGTGGTCCGCCGCCGACACCGGGCCGGTGATCAGCGGGGTCCGCCTCGGGGGCGGGGTGAGCAGGGCGGGGCTCGCCTGCCTGGTGACGCGGGGCCTCGCCGGTTTGCGCGGGGCGCGGGCGGGCTTCTCGGCGGGGTCCGCGGGGGGAGCGCCCGGCCCGGCCGTGCGGGCGGCGTGCCTGCCCCTGGCCGGGTCCACCGGGACCGCCCTGGTCGCGTCGTCCGGGTCGCCCTGCGGCTCGAACGCCACGCGGGCCGTCGGGTCCGGCACGTCCTCGTCGCGCAGCCTCCCGGTCGGGGCGCTGCGGAGCGGCCTGCCCTTCTTCTTCGCCTGGTCCCCGCCGCCGAGGCGG
>NZ_JBQGCX010000373.1:0-4685 GCF_052038725.1 Actinosynnema sp. | reverse complement strand
GCGTCGCGGCGCGGGTTCGCCAGGCTCGACCCGGCGGTGGGCCGGTTCGTCACCGACGAGCGGCTGCGCCGGGTGTTCACGTTCCAGTCGCTGTACGCCGGGCTCGCGCCGCGCAAGGCCATGGCCGCCTACGCGGTGATCGCCTACATGGACGCGATCGCGGGCGTGCACCACCCGCGCGGCGGGGTGCGGGCGCTGCCCGACGCGCTGGCCGCCGCAGCCGCCGACGCGGGCGCGGACCTGCGGTTCGACACGCGCGTGGCGTGGCTGGAGCGGATCGGCGGGCGGGTCACGGCGGTGCGCACCGCGCACGGGGAGCGGATCGCCTGCGACGCGGTCGTGCTGACCCCGGACCTGCCGGTGTCCTACCGGCTGCTGGGGCACCGGCCGCGCAGGCTGCTGCCGGTGCGCTGGTCGCCGTCGGCGGTGGTGCTGCACGCGGGCACCCGCAGGCGCTGGGACGAGCTGGCCCACCACACGATCTTCTTCGGCGACGCGTGGGAGCGCACGTTCGACGAGGTCATCAACCGGGGACAGCTGATGAGCGACCCGTCGCTGCTGGTCAGCAGGCCGCCGGAGGAGGACGCGGCGACGTTCGTGCTGGCGCCCGCGCCGAACCTGCGGGCGGGCAGGATCGACTGGGAGCGGGTCGGGCCCGCCTACCGGGACGAGCTGGTGGCGGAGCTGGAGCGGCGCGGGCTGACCGGGTTCGGCGACTCGGTCGAGGTCGAGCGCCTGGTGACGCCGAAGGACTGGGCCGCGATGGGCATGGCGGCGGGCACGCCGTTCTCGGCGGCGCACACCTTCGCCCAGACCGGGCCGTTCCGGCCGAGGAACCTGGTGTCCGGGGTGGAGAACGCGGTGCTGGCGGGCTGCGGCACCACGCCGGGCGTCGGCGTGCCGCCGGTGCTGGTGTCCGGCAGGCTGGCCGCGCAGCGGATCACCGGGGTGGCCGCGCCGGTCGGCAGGCGCCCGGTGGCGGGGCTGCTGGCGCGGGTGTCCCGGCGCTGACCGCACCGCCGGGGGAGGCCGGGCCCGCTCCACCCCGGAACGGGCCCGGACCACCCCCTGCGGCCCGCCGTCCGCGCGGCCGGGAGCGCCCCGGTCGCCCCTTCCGGGAGACCGGGTCTCGGGGCGGCTTCGGAGCGGTTCCAGAACGGTTCCGAAACCCCTCCCGCGCGGCGCCCGGTCGGGCGGGGGCGCGCGACCACCAGCCCGAACCGGCCCGGCCCGAGCCCCGGAACGCCCGAGCACCGCGCGCGAATACTCCGTGCGGCGCATCGTCCCACCCAGGCCGACGTGCGAAGATCCCCACCGGGCGCACGCCCGCGTCACGCGTGAGAGCCATTGCATCCCGCCTCGCGCGCGCGTTGTGCGACGATGTCCCGGCGATGGCCGCGACTCCGTCTTCCTCCCGTTCGAGCACCGCAAGCGTCGAGCCGGTGCGCTCTTCGGCGACCCCGGCGACCGAGCCGAGGGGCATCCCCGTCCGGACGATCCTGCTGGGCGTCGCGGGGGTCATGCTCGTCGCGCTCGGCGGCAGCGGCGCGGGCGCCGTGGTCAAGCGCGACCCCCTGCTGGCCGCGACCTCGCTGAGCTGGATCCGCTACGGCCACGGCCAGGACCTGGCCACCGCCGTGCTCTACCTCGGGCTCGCGCTCGTGGTGTGGTCGTGGGTCCGGCTGGGCCGGATGGTGCTGCGCGGGCACGTGGGCAGCCGCGCGGTGCTCGCCGCGGTGGGCGCCTGGACGCTGCCGCTGCTGTTCGCGCCGCCGCTGTTCAGCAAGGACATCTACAGCTACCTGGCGCAGGGCCAGCTCGCGCTCAACGGGCTCGACCCGTACCAGGTCGGGCCCGCGGTGCTCCAGAGCCCGCTGTCGGACAACGTGAGCTGGGTCTGGCAGAACACGCCCGCCCCGTACGGCCCGCTGTTCGTGCTGCTGTCCGAGGGCGTGGTGTGGCTGACCGGCGGCAGCGTGATCGGCGGCGTGGTGCTGCTGCGGCTGGTGCTGGTCGTGGGGCTGGCGCTGGTCTGCTGGTCGCTGCCCGGCCTCGCCCGGCACCTGGGCGGCAAGCCCGCCGTGGCGCTGTGGTTCGCGGCGGCCAACCCGCTGGTGCTGGTGCACCTGATCGGCGGCGCGCACAACGACATGCTGATGGTCGGCCTGATGGCCGCGGGCGTGCTGCTGGTGCTCGACGGCAGGCACGTGGCCGGGATCGTGCTGGTGACGCTGGGCGTGGCGGTCAAGGCCACGGCGGCGGTCGCGCTGCCGTTCCTGGTGCTGGTGTGGGCGGCCCGCACGGAGGGCCCCCGGCGGGCCGCGATCGGCCGGGCCATCGGGCGCGGCGTGGCGGTGTTCGCCGTGGTGTTCACCGCGACGAGCGTAATCGCGGGCCGGGACCTGGGCTGGCTGCCCGCGCTGAGCACGTCCTCGATGATCGTGAACTGGCTGTCGCTGCCCAGCGCGGTCGGCGACCTCGCGCACACCCTCGTGACGGTCTTCGTGCACCTGGACCAGGGCGTGTTCCTGACCGTGGCGCGCGGCATCGGCTCGGCGCTGCTGGTGTTCATCGCCTGGCGGCAGTGGCGGGCGGCCGAGGACGGCGGTCCGAACGCGGTGTTCCGCGCGGCCGTGACCATGCTGGCGGTGGCGCTGCTCTCCCCCGCCACGCTGCCCTGGTACTTCACCTGGCCGCTGGTGCTGGGCGCGGGCCTGGCCTGGACGGCCAGCGGCCTGACCACCGTGGCGTTCTTCTCCACCTGGCTGCTGCTGGTGACCTTCCCGAACGGCGACACCGCGCTCTACTCGTGGGGCTACCTGCTGGTCGCGGTGCTGCTGTCGGCGCTCGCGGCGGTCTCGCTGACCAAGGACGACCCGCTCCGGCTCTCGGGCAAGCCCTAGCTTGGGCCACCGGAGCGCACCGCACCGCCCGACCCCGCGAAGCGGACCGGGCGGCTCCCCGCGGGGAACCGCCCGGAGCGGGCGCGCCGTGCCCGGCGCGCCCCGGTCGACTTCGTGGTGGTGTTCCGGGCGCCCGCCGCGCGGCGCGGCGGGCCCTGGCGCGTCAGAAGGCCATGGCCTGCGCCCTGCGCTTGACCTCGCGGCCCCGGTCGCCGCGCAGCGCCTCGATCGGGCTGCCGGGCAGGGTGTCGTCCTCGGTGAACAGCCAGCGGAGCATCTCCTCGGTGGAGAAGCCGGAGTCGCGCAGCACCGTGATGGTGCCGGGGAGCCCCTTCACCACGCTTCCGGCGGCGATGAAGTCGGCGGGGACGACCAGGACGCCGTCGCGCCGCTCAGCGAGGAGCTGACCGTCGCGCAGCAACTGGTGAACACGGTTGACCGGCTGGCCGAGCCGCTCGGCGACCTCGGCCAGGCCGAGTACCTCGATCTCGGGAGCCAGCACATCAGCAGCGGCAGGAATCGCACTCACGAACGCCACGATGCCACAGCGCGGGGAGCAATGCCCTGCACCAACCGGGTGGTGGGCGTCAAAAGCCCGCCACCCACCGGAAACCCGCTGTTCGCCGGACCGTTCACCGCCCGGACGACCCGCCCCTTGACGGCAATCCCACAGCGGAGCCGCCATGATCGGGTGCGCGGGCGCGACTCACGGGTTCGGCCGGTATCTCCTCCACCGTACGATCCACCCCTGTGGAAAGGTCGTCGACTCACGTGACCGGCGGGCTGCTGGAACACCGCTACCAGATCGGCTCCCTCGTCGCCAGGGGAGGGATGTCCGCCGTCTACCGGGGCGTGGACACCCGCCTGGACCGGCCGGTGGCCATCAAGGTGATGGACTCGCGCTTCTCGGCGGACCCGTCCTTCGTCGCCCGCTTCGAGGGCGAGGCGCGCACCGCCGCGCGGCTGCACCACCCCGGCGTGGTGGCCGTGCACGACCAGGGCGTCGACGAGGACCGGGTGTTCCTCGTGATGGAGCTGGTCGAGGGCGGGACGCTGCGCGACCTGCTGGTGGAGCGCGGCAGGCTGGAGCCCGCGCTCGCGCTGTCCGTGCTGGAGCGGGTGCTCGCGGCGCTGGCCGCCGCGCACCGGGCCGACCTGGTGCACCGCGACGTGAAGCCGGAGAACGTGCTGATCGGCGCGGACGGCGTCGTCAAGGTCGCCGACTTCGGGTTGGCGCGGGCGATGTCCGGGTCCGGGATCACCAGCGACAGCGTGATCATGGGCACGGTCGCCTACCTCTCGCCCGAGCAGGTCGCCACCGGCGCGGCCGACGCGCGCAGCGACGTGTACCAGGCGGGCATCGTGCTGTACGAGATGCTCACCGGCGCGCCGCCGTACGTCGGGGACAGCGCGATCTCCGTGGCGTACCGGCACGTCAACGACGTGGTGCCGCCGGTGGAGGGCGTGCCCGCCGAGGTGGCGGAGCTGGTGCGCAGGGCGACCCGCAAGGAGCCGTTCCTGCGGCCCGCGGACGCCGCCGCGTTCCTGGCCGAGGTGGAGGCCGCGCGGACGGCGCTGGGCCTGGCGGCGGTGCAGGTGCCGCTGCCGACCACGCGCGCGCCGCTGGCCGCGCCCGCGCCGTTCCCCGGCGCGCCGCCGCCGGCCGCGCAGCACGGTGCGCCGCCGCCCGCGACCTCCCAGCGGGTGCCGCTGCCGCCGTCCACCTCCCAGCAGGTCCCGCTGGCCCCTGGGGTGTCCCAGCAGGTGCCGCTGACCCCGTCG
>NZ_JBQGCX010000372.1:0-4831 GCF_052038725.1 Actinosynnema sp. | reverse complement strand
GTCGGCCTTCTCGCCCTTGCGCTTCTTCTTGCCCTTCTCGCCGGTCTCGGCGGTCTCCGGCTGGTTCGGCACGCGCAGCACCTGCGTGGGCCCCGGCCCGTCCTGCTGGCCGGGCAGCGGCACCTCCTGCGTCGGGCCGGGCTCGCCGTCGACCGGGAGCTGCGAGCGGACCGGCAGGAGCTGGGTCTGCGCCGGGATCGGCGTGGTCGGCTGCACCTCCACCGGCTGCGTCACGCCGGGCGGCACGTCGTCGTCGACGACGTCGGCGACGATCACCGACACGTTGTCCGGGCCACCGCCCGCGAGCGCCAGGCTGATCAGGGTGTCCGCGCAGGTCACGACGTCACCCTCGCGCATGGCGCGCTCGATGGCCTCGAAGTCCACCACGTCCGACAGGCCGTCCGAGCAGAGCAGGAACCGGTCGCCCGCGCGCGCCCGGCGCAGGTGCGTGGTCGGCTCGACCTGGTCGTTGCCGACCAGCACGCGCAGCACGATGGAGCGCTTCGGGTGGACCTCGGCCTCCTCCTGCGTGATGTAGCCGGCGTCCACCAGCGACTGCACGAAGCAGTCGTCCTTGGTCATCTGGTCGAGGGCGCCGTCGCGCATCCGGTAGGTGCGCGAGTCGCCGATGTTGAGCAGCACGACCCACTCCCCGCCGAACAGCACGGCGGTCAGGGTGGTGCCCATCGAGGCGAGCGCGGGATTGGCCGCGACCAGGTCGTTGATGGCCGAGTTGCCCGACTCGACGGCGGCGTGCAGCTGCTCGATCGGGTCACCGGTGAGCCGGTGGTCGTCGAGCGGGGCGAGCGCCCCGATCACGGCCTTGCTGGCGACCTCGCCCCCCGCGTGCCCACCCATGCCGTCCGCGACCGCCAGCAGGCGGGGACCCGCGTACAGGGAGTCCTCGTTGTTCTGGCGGACCAGGCCGCGATCGCTGCGGGCGGCGTAGTTCAGCACGAGTGCCATGCCGTCACTCTAGCCAGCCTGGCGCGGTGCTCCGACCCGTGGATTGGGCTCGCGCGGCGCGGCGGTCCGGGGCCTGGGGGCGGGCGCCGTTCCGGGCCGCCGGGCGGGGGCGCTTCCCGTTGCCGCGCAAGGGGTTTCAGCGGGGCTGCCGGGTCACCCGGACGCGCTGCGACATCGGTGCGGCCCCGCGGTGATCGGCTGCCCCGCGCCCGGTGGCATCGTCCCTGCTCACGGCCCTGACCACGGGGACCGCGCAGGCAGGCGCGCCGCTCCCCGCGAACGCCACCCCCGTGACGTCCCTGCCGTTCACCGAGGAGGCGGCCGTGGAGCCGGGTGAGGCCCGTGGGCACGGCGGCCCGAGGACGCTCGAGGTGACCGGGGGCGCGACCTGCTCCGTGCGCCTGGCCACGCCGAGCGACGAGCACGCGCCGGCGTCCGCGGTGGGCCTCGCGCTCCTCCGCAGGCCGCCGGTGGCGGCGGCCTGTGGCGGCCTGCGTGCCCGGTCAGGCCGCCTCGCCGGTCCAGCCCGTGGCGCGCAGCCAGTCCTCGAACGTCATCAGGCCGGGGTGCAGGCGGCGCAGGGCGGGGAGGTCGCGGTCGAGGTCGGCGACGTCCCTGGTCTGGAAGAACTCGAACATCGACGCGAAGTCGTGGCCCCCGTTCGCCCGCACGGCCTCCAGCGGGACGGGCAGGTAGGCGCTGGGGATGCCGGTGACGCGCTCGAAGGTCGCCGCGATCTGCGCGCCGGTGGGGCTGTCGGCCACCACGGCCAGGTCGCGGGCGCCCCAGCCGTGCCAGTCCTCGAACATCCTGGCCGCGAACCACGCGATGTCGTCCAGCGCGATCAGCGGGTAGCGGCCCCGCTCGCCGAGGGGGACGCGGAACAGCGCGCCGGTGCGGCCGTCCGGCAGGGTGGTGCGCTCCGGGGGCAGGCTGACCGGGAAGTTCTCGTAGTACGGGGCGGTGGTGAGGATCGAGGTGCTGCGGGTGTGCCAGCCCTCCTCGCCGCGCTCGGCCTCGTCCGCCCGGTGGGTGTGGACGTGCGCGGCCACCCCGGCTTTCGCGTCGTAGTGGGACATCCGGACCCGGCCGCCGGTCAGCGCCGACACACCGTCCAAAGAGGACCAGATGAAGCGCGCCACCCCCGCCTCCCGCGCCGCTTCCAGGGCGGTGACGCCCTGGCGGTGCTCGGCCAGGACCCCGCCCGCGCCGAAGTGGTCGGTGTTGCAGAACACCTGGTCCACGCCCTCCAGCGCGGCCCGCAGCGTCCCCGGCTCGTCCAGGTCGCCCTTCGCCGCGCCCGCGCCCAGGTCGCGCAGCGCCCGCGCCCGTGTCGATTCCGGGTCGCGGGTGAACGCGGTCACGGTCCCCGCGCCCAGCAGGGCCCGCACCACCCTCGACCCCATCAACCCGGTCCCGCCGATCACCAGCGTGCTCGTCACCGGTGGCTCCTCTCCTCGTTGTGCCCGTCCGGCCCCGACTGTCCGGCCGCGCGCCCCCGCGGATCCAATGCCCGGTGCGGCGGGCGCGATGCCCCGGAGGCATCGGACGTGCTCGGGGGCCGCCGGCTAGGGTGGCGGTGTGCCCAGCGACACGCCGTTCCCGGTGGACCTCGACCTGCGGGTGGTCCGGTACTTCGTCGCGGTGGCCGGGCACGGGCACTTCGGGCGGGCGGCCGAGGAGTGCCTGGTGGGACAGCCGTCGTTGAGCAGGCAGATCCGGGGGTTGGAGCGGCGCCTGGGCGTGGCGCTGTTCCGGCGCACGCCGCGCGGCGCGGTGCCGACCTGCGCGGGGGCGGCGTTCCTGCCGCACGCGGAGCGGTTGCTGCGGGTCGCGGACGGGGCGGTCGCCGCCGCCCGCGCCGCGGGGGGACCGGAGCGGCTGGTGGTCGGGTACGCGCCGGGGCTGTCGGTGACCGGGGCCGTCCGGTCGGTGCGCGAGCGGGCGCCGGGCGTGGCGGTGCGCAGCGTGCACCTGGGGTGGAACGACGCCGCGACCGCGCTGCGGGAGGGGCGGGTCGACGCGGTCGTCGCGCGGATGCCGCTGCGCACCGAGCGGCTGCGGGTGACCCGGCTGTACGACGAGCCGCGCATGGTCGTGCTGCCCCGGTGGCACCGGCTCGCCGGGCGGGAGTCGGTGGCGCTGGCGGACATCCGCGACGAGCGGCTGCCCACGACCACCGGCTCGACCCCGGAGTGCTCGGCCCACTGGCGGCTGGAGCCGAGGCCCGGTGGGGGGAGCGCGCCCGAGGGGCCGGAGCTGGAGTCGCCGGACGACGTGTGGGACTGCGTCGCGGGAGGTGAGGCGCTGGCGGTGGTGGCGCGCGACCACGGGCGGGTGGTGCCGCCGGAGCTGACCGTGCTGCCGCTGCGCGAGGAGCCGACGACCGTCGTGGTGGCCGCGCGGGAGGGGGACGGGCGAGGGCTGGTCGCGGCGTTCGAGCGGGCCGCCGGGACGGCCCTGTCCCGGTAGGAGGGCTTCCGGCTCCTGCCCCGGTGTGGCCGGGGACGGCGCTGGCGACCGGGATCACCGTGATCGACACCGCGGCGGCCGGGCGCCACGACGCGGTGCGCGCGGTGCCCCCGGACGGGGTGGACGCGGTGTTCGACCACGTCGGCGGGTCGGGGCTGGTGGGCTCGTGGCGGTTGGCGCGCAAGGGCGGCGTGCCTGCCAACTGCGGTTCGGCGTCCACAAGGGGTGACAACAGGGCCGCCTGCAGCGGTTTCCCCCTCGCCCTGGGCCACGGATCGGCCGCGTCGTCCGCTCGGCCCGGCGCGCGGGTCAGACGGCCCAGCCGCCCTCCTCGGCGGTGGACTCGGCGAACTCCGCGAACGTCCTCGGCGGCCTGCCGAGCGCGCGCTGCACGCCGTCGGACAGGTGGGCGTCCGCGCCCTTGCGGATCGGCTCGACCACGTCGGCGTACGCCTGGGCGTCGTCGCGGGACAGGCCCTGCTCCACCAGCTCGGCGATGAAGTCGTCGACCGACAGCGGGACGTAGCGGATCTCGCGGCCCGCGGCCTCGGAGATGGTCGCGACGGCCTGCGCCATGGTCACGGCCTCGCCGCCGGACACCTCGTAGACCTGGCCGGAGTGGCCGTCCTCGGTCAGCGCGGCCACCACGACCGCGGCGATGTCCTCGGCGTCGACGAAGCTGGCCGCGCCGTCACCCGCGGGCAGCCTGACCTCGCCCGCGCGGACGGCGTCGGCGAAGAAGCCCTCGCTGAAGTTCTGGGCGAACCAGCCCGGCCTGCGGATCGTCCACTCCAGGCCGCTCTCGCGGACCGCGGCCTCGCTGTCGAGCAGGCCGTCGAGCATCCCGGTGGTGTCGGTGGCGTAGCCGGGGTCGTCGAGGCCTCGACCGGAGGCCAGCACGATCCGCTGGAGGCCGTGCTCGACGGCCAGCTCGACGAACGGGCGGACGAGCCTGGTCCCGTCCAGCTGGACGAGGTAGGCCGACCGGGCGCCCTCGAGGGCGGCGTCCCAGGTGCCGCTGTCGGTCCAGTCGAAGACGTGCTCGCCGCCGCGAGCCGCCGCGCGGACCGGCAGGCCCCTGGCTCGCAACTGGCGGACGACGCGGCTCCCGGACTTCCCGGTCGCCCCGGTGACAAGAATCGGTTGGTCGGACATGGCACCAGTCAAGGCGGGAAGCGCGAGAGCTTCCATGGCTCACGAGCTCCGGTTGATGTTCGAGCGTCTAAGGTCGGGGGGCGTGGACGTGGTTTCGGAGCTGCTGGCCGAGGTGCGCGCGCGGGGGGCGGTCTTCCGGCAGGCGATCGTGCGCCCGCCCTGGGCGCTGCGGATGGCCACCGGCGCGCCGCTGATGCTGGCGACGGTGGTGCGCGGCGAGGCCTGGATCGTCCCGGAC
>NZ_JBQGCX010000371.1:0-6354 GCF_052038725.1 Actinosynnema sp. | reverse complement strand
CGGACGGTCCGCCGGGAGCGCCCGGCTCGCGGTCCGGTCCGCGGCAGTAGCCCTGCCCGCCCCGTGCCGTGGGGCGGACGGGGTTCAGGGCCCCGCCCCCGCGCTCCTTGCACGCGGGGGTCGGCCCTCGACGACCACCGGTCACCCGCGCAGCTGCGGGAAGTCCTCCTCGCGGTGCTCGCCGTCGGGGCGCCCGCCGTCCTCCTGCTCGCGCAGCTCGACCCGGCGGATCTTCCCGGAGATCGTCTTGGGCAGCGGCCCGAACTCCAGCCGCCGCACCCGCTTGTACGGGGCCAGCCGCTCCCGCGCGTGGCGCAGCACCGCCAGCGCCGTCTCCGCCGTCGGCTCCCAACCGGGCGCGAGCACCACGTGCGCCTTCGGCACCGCCAGCCGCACCGGGTCCGGCGAGGGCACGACCGCCGCCTCCGCCACCGCGTCGTGCTCCAGCAGCACGCTCTCCAGCTCGAACGGCGAGATCCGGTAGTCCGAGGCCTTGAACAGGTCGTCCGTGCGCCCCACGTACGTCAGGTACCCGTCCTCGTCCACCGACGCGACGTCCCCGGTGTGGTAGTAGCCGCCGCGCATCACCTCGGCGGTGCGCTCCGGGTCGCCGTGGTAGCCGACCATCAGCCCGAGCGGCCTGCGGGACAGGTCCAGGCAGATCTCGCCCTCGGTCCCCGGCTTCCCGGTGATCGGGTCGACCAGCACCACCTCGTAACCGGGCACAGGCCGCCCCATCGAGCCGGGCTTGACCGGCTGACCGGGGGTGTTGGCGATCTGCACGGTCGTCTCGGTCTGCCCGAACCCGTCCCGCACGGTCACCCCCCACGCCCGCGCGACCCGCTCGATCACCTCGGGGTTGAGCGGCTCGCCCGCGCCGACGACCTTCGCGGGCGGCACGCGCAGCGCGGTCAGGTCGGCCTGGATGAGCATCCGCCACACCGTCGGCGGCGCGCAGAAGCTGGTCACCCCGCAGCGGTCCATCTCCGCCATGAGCCTGGCCGCGTCGAACCGGCGGTAGTTGTGCACGAACACCGTCGCCTCGGCGTTCCACGGGGCGAAGACGTTGCTCCAGGCGTGCTTGGCCCAGCCGGGCGAGGAGATGTTCAGGTGCACGTCGCCGGGGCGCAGGCCCTGCCAGTACATGGTGGACAGGTGCCCGACCGGGTAGGAGGCGTGGGTGTGCTCGACCAGCTTGGGCGCGGCGGTGGTGCCGGAGGTGAAGTAGAGCAGCAGGGTGTCGTCGGCGCGGGTGGGCGCGTCCGGGGTGAACGCGGCGTCGGCGCGCTCGCTGTCGGCGAAGTCGAGCCAGCCGTCGACGGGGGCGCCGACCGCGATCCGGGTGTAGTCGCCGGGGACCTCGGCGAACTTGGGCGCGTCCTCGGCGGTGACGACCACGTGCCGCGCGCCGCCGCGCTCGACGCGGTCGCGCAGGTCCTCCGGGCCGAGGAGGGTGGTGGCCGGGATGACGACCGCGCCGAGCTTCATCGCGCCGAGCAGGGTCTCCCACAGCTGCACCTGGTTGCCGAGCATGAGCACGACCCGGTCGCCGCGCGCGACGCCGTTGTCGCGCAGCCAGTTCGCGACCTGCGCGGAGCGGCGGGACAGCTCGGCGAACGACCAGCGGCCCTCGGAGCCGTCCTCCTCCACGATCCACAGGGCGGTGCGGTCGTTGTCGCGGGCGATCTCGTCGAACCAGTCCAGGGCCCAGTTGAACTCGGCCAGGTCGGGCCAGGCGAAGCCCGCGCGGGCGGCGTCGTGGTCGTCGGCGTGCTGGAGGAGGAAGTCGCGGGCTTGGCGGAAGTCCATGCCGGAATGCTTCCCCCAGCGGGCCGGAATGGCCAGTGCCGACGGGGAGGAGCACAGGTCACCGGGCGACCCCCGCGTTCCAGGCGTCCACCAGCCCCTCGGCGGAGGGCGCGCGCAGCACCAGGACGGTGCCGCGCGCGGCGACCTCCGGTTCGGCCGCCGCGTCCAGCACCAAGACCACGCCCACCGAGGCCCGCGCGGCCTCCAGCACGAGCGCCGCCAGGTCCGCGCCCGGTCCGCTCACCGCGGCGACCACGTCCAGGTCCCGCTCGGGGACGGTCGCGGCGGCGCGCTCCCCCGGCGCGAGCGCCACGTCGGCCAGCCCGGTGCGCGCGAGGTCGGCGTCGTGCGCGGCCAGCTCCACGTCCAGCGCTCCCCCCGCGGACAGCAGGTGCGCCGGGTGCCCGTCGTCGACCGCCGCGACCAGCAGCGACGCCGCGACCTCCACGGCGTCCTCGAACCCGGCGGGGTCGGGGTGGGAGGCGGCGCGGTCGTCCAGCAGCACCGCCAGGCGCGGGCGCGTCGGCGCGGCGCCCTCCCGGACGACGAGCCCGCCCGCCCGCGCGGACGCGGCCCAGTGCAGCCCGCGCAGCGGGTCGCCGGGCCGGTGCGGGCGCAGCACCGGGTCGGCGTCCGACTCGACCAGCTCGTCCGCGCCGACCCGGCCGCGCCGGACCCGGCCGGGCATCCCGCGCACCGGCAGCACCCTGGGCGCCACCCGCACCTGGTCGAGGTCGGCCAGCTCGGTCCGGCTCACGACCAGCCCGACCGGTCCGCGCCTGGTCAGCACGAGCGGGCCGAGGGTGAGCACGCCGCGCCGGTCGGTGGGCACCGGGTACTCGGCGGTGGTGGTCCCGCCGGGGCGCAGCACCGGGAACCGGACCGGCACGTCCCGCCCGTCGAGGCGCTCGGTGGCGGCGAAGCGCGCGGTCAGCCGCCCGCCGGGGGCGGTCAGCTCGATCGTGCGGGTGCACGGGTCGAGCCTGCGCACGGTCGACGGCCGCACGGTGCGGCGCGGGCGGGCCGGGACCTGGCGCGCGGCGAGCAGGAGGACCGCGCAGGTCAGGGCGGTGGGGACGAGGCCGAGCGCGGCGAGCGCGGGGTGCAGGGCGCCCGCCGCGAGCAGGACAGCGCCGACCGCGAGCGCGAGCGCGCCCCGGCCGGTGAGGCGGACGCGGGTCACCGGGCGCCCAGGGCCGCGGCGGCCTCGGCGAGCACCCCGGTCGTGGTGGCGCCCGCCAGCTGGGCCTGCCTGGTGAGCTGGAGGCGGTGCGCGAGGACCGGGTCGAGCAGCTCCCGCACGTCGCCCGGCTCGACGGTGTGGCGGCCCCGCGTGGCGGCCAGGACCTGGGCGCAGCGCACCAGCGACCGCAGTGCCCTGGTGCTGACGCCCAGGCGCAGGCGGGGGTCGGCGCGGGTGGCGGCGGCGAGGTCGGTGAGGTGGCGCAGGACCGGCTCGGGGACGTGCACGGCGGCGAGCCTGCGGCCGTGGTCGGCGACGACCTGCGGCGAGGTGACGGTGGGCACCGCCGAGACGCGGCCCGCGCCGCTGCCGGGGCGCAGCACGTCCAGCTCGTGCGGGGCGTCGGGGTAGCCGAGGGCGGTGCGCAGGGCGAACCGGTCGAGCTGGGCCTCGGGCAGCCGGTAGGTGCCGTCCAGGTCGACGGGGTTCTGGGTGGCGAGGACCAGGAACGGGGCGGGCACGGCGTGCGTGGCGCCGTCGGCGGTGACGGTGCCCTCGGCCATGACCTCCAGCAGCGCGGACTGGGTCCTGGCGGAGGCCCGGTTGAGCTCGTCGGCGAGCAGGACGTTCGCGAAGACGGGGCCGGGGCGGAAGCGGACCTGGCCGGTCTGCGGGTCGTACACCGGGGCGCCGGTGAGGTCGGCGGGCAGCAGGTCGGGGGTGAGCTGGACGCGCCGGGACACCCCGCCGAGGGCGGCGGCGACGGCGCGGGCGAGCGTGGTCTTGCCGGTTCCGGGCACGTCCTCCAGGAGCACGTGGCCGCCCGCGAACAGGGACACGAGCACGAGGTCGACGACGTCGCGCTTGCCGAGCAGGGCGGTGGCGACGGCGTCGCCGAGCCGGGTGTGCAGCTCGCGGAACGCCGCGATCTCGTCGGCGCCGATCGCGGGGGTGGCAGTACTGGTCACCGGACTCCTCGTTCGACCGGGGGCCGCGCCGGGGGGCGGTCACGGCCGGGCAGGGGGACCTGGCCGGATCGACCGGCAGCACCGCCGCGCCCCCGAGGGGCGTCCGGCCCGGAGGCGCCCATCCTGTCCCGCGCCCACCCGGTTGCGCCACCCCTTCGGGGGAACGTAGTGACCTCGGCGGCCCCGGTCCGGTCCCGGCGCGCGGGTGCGCCCGCCCAGCGCCGTCGCGGCGCGCCGAACGCCGGTCCGGGCGGAAGATCCACTGCCCGGCCGGTCGCGGACCCGCAGCGGGCCGCTGAGCGCCGGTCGCCCTCCGGCCGCCGTCAGCAGTCGCCCTCGGCCTCGCGCTCGGCCCGGACCTGGGCGCACTCGCTGCCCAGACCACCGCTGATGGCCCGCCCGATGCGGTCGAGGTCGTCGAGCTGCTCGGGCGTGAGCACGTCGAACAGGTGCGAGCGCACGGCGCCGACGTGGCCGGGGGCTGCCTCGGCGAGCGCGGCGAACCCGGCGTCGGTCAGCTCGGCGATGG
Organism: Actinosynnema sp.; assembly: GCF_052038725.1. Classification (NCBI taxonomy): domain Bacteria; kingdom Bacillati; phylum Actinomycetota; class Actinomycetes; order Pseudonocardiales; family Pseudonocardiaceae; genus Actinosynnema; species Actinosynnema sp. The sequence goes on along the minus strand of NZ_JBQGCX010000371.1, from coordinate 1,865 downwards.
ACCCGCGCCGGTCGGAGGGGCAGGCCCGCCTGGCCACCCAGCCCTGCTTCTCCAGCTTGGCCACCGCGTGGGAGAGCCTGCTCCGGGACGAGTGGCAGAGATCGGCCAGTTCGCTCATCCTCAGAGCGCGGCCCTCGGACTCGGACAGGGCCACGAGGATCTCGTAGTAGGCCATGGGCATTCCGGAGTCGCGCTGGAGCTGGCGGTCCAGGTGCTCGGTGAACCTGGTCACGGCGGTCATGAAGGAACGCCACACGCGCTGCTCGTCCGCGCTCAACCACCGCACATCGCTCATCCCACCATCATACGTCGTTGGTTGAACTCTCAATCAGGTTGCGGTAGCTTGAAGTTGAGAGTTCAACCAGCACTACCGAGGAGGACAACCCGCATGACCTCGACGCAGATCCCCGGCTACCTGACCGGCTCCTGGGCGATCGACCCCGTGCACTCGGACGTCTCGTTCACGGTCCGCCACCTGGGCATCTCCAAGGTCCGCGGCCACTTCGGCGCCTTCGAGGGCTCGGTCGTCACCGCCGAGAACCCCCTGGAGTCCACGGTCACCGCGACCATCGACGCCACCACCGTCGACACCCGCAACGCCGACCGCGACGGCCACCTCCAGTCCCCGGACTTCCTGGACACCGCGAACCACCCGAAGATCACCTTCACCTCGACCGCGCTGCGCGCCGAGGGCGAGGAGTACTTCATCGACGGCGAGCTGACCCTGCGCGGCGTCACCAAGCCGGTCACCCTGGAGGTCGAGGTGAACGGCTTCGGCGACGGCATGTCCGAGGGCTCCAAGGTCGCGGGCTTCACCGCCACCACCTCGATCAGCCGCAAGGACTTCGGCGTGACCGGCGGCGCGGCGGGCGCGGTCGTCAGCGACAAGATCGAGATCAAGCTGGAGATCGAGCTGGCCAAGCAGGCCTGAGCTCACGCTCCGGCGCGGTAGCGCGGCCGTTCGGCCGCCGATCCCCATCTAGGGGGACCACCTTCGGGTGGTCCCCCTAGATGTGTTTCTGACCCCCATCGACCAGGTCGCCATTCCGCTCATGGACCAACTCGGGGTACTTTTCCCGGACCTAATCCACCCGTCCAGGTGAACCAGGGGGTGGGTCCACCCGTAGTAGGTGGCGTGGAAGGTGTGGTGTCGCCTTCGACCGCTCCGAGCCGACGAGCCGCCGAGGACACGGTCCGCTCACGTCCCTGCCCCGCGTGGGTGACAACGGTCGAACGCATGGCACCATCTGGCGCACACGCGCCGGACGCTGGCGAGGAGGGATCGGTGTGAACGCCAAGACCGAGCAGGTCGACGACATCAGGCTCGTCGCGTTGCCCACGGCCGTCAACGTCGCGGAGATGTTCGTGCGCTTCTCGCTGAGCGAGTGGCGGCTGTCCGCGATGCAGGACGAGGCGGGCCAGACAGCGCGCAGACTCGTCGCCGCGGCGGTCGAGGTCGCCGACCAGTCGCAGCCCGGCTTCCTGCTGGTGCGCCTGCGGCTGACCGGCCAGCACCTCGCCGTCGAGATCGAGGCCGACCGCGTGGCGATGCCGCCGGAGCTGGCCGGGTCGCGGGCGGGCCTGGTGGACCTGACCGTGGGCGGCAGGCTGGCGTGGTGCGAGCTGGGGCTGCCGTCGGGGATGAACGCCTCGTCGGTGCCGCTGCCGCGCCGCGAGCCGAGGCGCTCCCCCGCCGCCGAGCGGTTGGGCGACGAGCCGGACGTGGATCCGGCGGTCATCCAGCGCATCCTGCACGGGCTGGGCGGTCAGCACGGCGAGTAGCCGGGCGCCCCGAGCACGAGCCGACGCGACGAACCCCGCCGTGACTTCCGTCACGGCGGGGTTTCGCTTCGCCAGGGCCGGGG